>JAOABV010000011.1:0-37021 GCA_026418155.1 candidate division WOR-3 bacterium
TTATACCATCAAGCGAAACCTTAGTATCTTTTGAACCTTTGAACTCTTGAACTTTTATCAACTTTCCGGTCACATCATAAATTCTTACGCATTCTACAGATGACGGACAACAAACACGAATCACAGATTTTGCCGGATTGGGATAAATTTTTAGCGTTGAGTATTTAGCGTCAACCATAATCTTTGATTCTTCTATCGTTGAAGTCGCTCCATATTTAATTGTTACATAGTCTGGATTTCCTACACTCGTGGCATAACTATAGCCCGTGATGTAGATATTGTGGGAAGTGTCAAGGGCAATTGCGAATGCAACATCGTCACTGTTTCCTATACCGTTATATCTTAGGCACCATTGTTCTTGACCTGCGGAATTGTATTTGATTGTTGTATAATCAGATGAAGTATTGGAGTTGCTTGAACCAGTTACATAGATATTGTCCTGATTATCTACCGCAATCGCATAGGCTTGGTCATTGCTATTACCCAATCCGTTATATCTTTTTGCCCATTGCTCAATGCCATTGGGATTATATTTAATCGTGGCGTAATCATAATTAAGGGGATAACTGTTTGAACTGGCACTTCTGCCCGTGACATAAACATTACCCGCATTATCAATCGCAATTGCATTTGCATAATCGTAAGAATTTCCTACGCCGTTATATCTTTGCACCCAATGCAAAGTTCCAGCGGAATTGTATTTGATTGTTGCATAGTCGCGTTCCGTACCAGAGCCAAAGCCGGAGCCGGTGACATAGATATTGTTATAACTATCGATTGCAATTGCTGTTGCTCCATCAAAATAATTTCCTGACCCATTATAGGTTCTTAACCATTGTAAATTTCCCAAAGAATCGTATTTGATTGTTGCATAATCAAAGTCAGAGTTAGGATAATATGCCTCGCCGGTCACATAAACATTACCAAAATTGTCGACTGCTATCGCATATGCAGCATCATCGCCATTGCCTGTACCGTTATATCTTTGCACCCACTGCTGAACTCCATTTGAATTATATTTTATCGTCACATAGTCATAACTCGTGCCGTATTGCCAACTTGTGCCGGTTACATAGACATTGCCTTGACCATCAACTGCAATTGCGGATGCAACATCAAAGTAATTATCTGGACCATTATATCGCTTAACCCACTGGACTTGGCCGGCTGAATTACATTTAATTGTCGCATAGTCCCAATTAGTGCCCGCACCTTCACTGTGTCCAGTTACATAAACATTACCTGCATTATCGAGGGCAATTGCCCATGCGCGGTCATAACTGCTTGCTGGACCATTGTATCTTTGAGACCATTGAATTTGGCCCATAGAGTTATATTTGATTGTTAGATAATCATAACCGGTATTAGAATAGAAACTATAACCGGTGACATAAACATTACCCGCATTATCAACTATAATCGATTTTGCGACATCCTCACTATTTTCTGGTCCATTGTACCTCCTAACCCAAATATTGTCAACCTGCGAATATAAAAGAATTGGCGGGATACAAAATGCAGAGAGAAGAATTACCGACAACTTTTTATATTTACTCATATTGCCTCCCGAGCAATAGATTCGCTAAAGATTAATATGGAATCAAAGTGCTGTCAGGGGAATATTAAGAGAATTCTGAGGGTGTCAGTTTTGTTACAGAAAGTATTGAAATTGTTGAATACTTCTTGCAATTTTTCTGTGTTCTCTTCAATACGGATGCAGGTTGTGATTGTTTTCAGGTTTCTTTTTCAGAGAAGGTCTCAATTAATTTTGGTTTTGAATGCCTAACTTTGAATTTAAAAATACTATCGATTAAAGTTTTTATTGTCTTGCCTTGTATTTTTATTTTGAGCGTTTGCAATTAGGATTATTTTTGTGCCAATTTCATAAATGTTGACAAGGAGGTCAAATGTCTTATAAATTTGCTAATTGACTTTAAGAAATATTTTGTTATGCTTTATCTAACACGATTTTGCGAAATAAAGAGAAGTCATTTTGGTTGAAAGTGATTATTACGAAACAGAAATTATGCTGTAAGTTTATAATTTATCTTATGTTTTCTGAATATGGAATAGAATTTAATCGTAATTTTTTAATATCTGGAGGCAGTAGTGAAAGAATATAGTGCTGATAAGATAATTAATCTTGGCTTTTTTGGTCACGGTGGTTGTGGTAAGACAACCATTGGTGAAGCAATTCTTTATTTGTTAAAACAGAATACCCGTTTAGGTCGGGTTGATGATGGAACTTCACTGTTGAATTACGATGAAGATGAAATCGCCCGAAAAATTAGTATTAATCTTGCTTTAGGTTATGGTGAATATAAAGACCATTATTTCAATATCGTTGATACCCCGGGATATGCAGACTTTATTGGCGAAGTGCTTTCCGGATTACGAGCCATTGATTGTGCGGTAGTGGTAATTGATGCGACTTCGGGTATTGAAGTCGGAACGGAATTAATCTGGCGATATATTAATAAAGAAGAATTGCCGAGAATAATTTTCATTAACAAATTAAAAAAGGAAAATGCCGACTTTTACAAAATTATTGAAGACTTGATTAAGGAATGGGGCAGTGGTGTCTGTCCTCTGTTTCTTCCTATAGGTAAAGAAGCAAGTTTTGAAGGCGTGGTTAATATTTTAGAAAATAAAGGTTATACTTACCAAGACAATGTGCGCAAAGAAGTGCCTGTACCTGATAGTCTTCAAGACCAAATTAGTACGCTACGCGAGAAGATTATTGAGTCTGCATCAGACTTTTCCGAGACGCTAATGAATAAATATCTCGAAGGCACCGAGATTACATCCGAAGAATTAAAATCTGCGGTTAAAGAAGGCATCAAATCTCAAAAAATCTTTCCGGTTTTATGCGGTGATGCTTATGATAATATCGGAATTGATGTGATGCTTGATTTTGCCGTAGATTTCTTGAGCGGCTTAGCCCTTAACCGAAAGATAAAAGCGATTGACCTTAAAACCAAACAACCGATAGAACGCAATCCTGACCCTAATGGTCCGGCGTTAGCCTTTGTCTTTAAGACGGTTTCCGAGCCCCATATTGGTGATTTGAACTATGTGCGAGTTTTCTCAGGAACAATTGAATCAGGAAGTATTTTAATAAATGCGACTGTGGAACGAGAAGAAAAGATTAATCAAGTTTATTATGTTAAAGGTCGGGAGCGCTCAGAAACTAATAAGTTACGAACCGGCGAAATCGGCGCTCTGGTCAAATTGAAGCAAACAAAAACTTCAGACACTTTAACAAGTCCACAAGAATTAATTAAGTTGTTGCCGATTGAATTTCCTGAACCTTCGATTTCAGTAGCAATTGTGCCCAAGTCAAAAGGCGATGAAGAGAAAGTTTCTAATGGTCTTTTACGACTGCATGAAGAAGACCCAACTTTTACTTATGTCTATGACCACGAACTGAAACAACAGTTAATTTCCGGCTTAGGTGAATTGCATCTGGATGTAATTGTTGGCCGACTAAAACGAAAGTTTGATGTTTCTGTGGACTTGGAAAAACCGAAAATTCCGTATCGAGAAACAATTGTCAAAAAAGCCGAAGCCCAAGGAAAATATAAAAAACAGAGTGGCGGCCGAGGTCAATATGGTGATGTTTGGCTACGGATTGAACCCAAAGAACGGGGCACAGGATTTGAATTCGTTGATGAAATCTACGGTGGCGCGGTGCCGGCAAAATATATTCCTTCAGTGGAAAAAGGGGTTGTGGAAACAATGGCTAACGGTGTCTTGGCCGGTTATCCGGTAATTGATTTGAAAGCGACAATTTATGATGGTTCTTATCACGAAGTTGATTCTTCTGATATTGCTTTTAAGATTGCGGGCTCATTAGCATTTAAGGCCGCATGCGAAAAAGCCGGGATGGTCTTATTAGAGCCAATTTATGATGTTGAAGTGACAGTGCCAGAAAAATTTGTTGGCGACATTATGGGTGATTTGAACGCCCGACGCGGTAAGATAATGGGCGTTGAAGCCGAAGGAAATCTCCAAGTGATAAAGGCAAAAGTTCCGCAAGCCGAAATGTATAAGTACTCCAATACACTGCGGTCAATTACTCAAGGCCGAGGTTATTTCACAATGCGGTTCTCTCATTATGAAGAAGTGCCTAAAGAAATTGCGGGGAAGATTATTGAAACTGCTAAAAAAGCCCAACAGAGTCAAGAGAAAAAATAAAAAATTTTCTTGTCCACTCAGATAATCTCGAATGGACATCTGTCTTTAAGATTAGCCGGGATAAATCACGAGCAAAATAGATTATGAACCCTCAAAGTGCGCAAGATTTATTTTATATGCAAAAAGCAATCGAACTTGCGGAGAAAGGACGCGGTTTTGTCTCACCCAATCCGTTAGTCGGAGCGGTGATTGTTAAAAATAATAAAATTATTGGTCAAGGCTATCATAAGAAATTTGGCGATGCCCACGCCGAAATTAATGCGATAAAAAATGCTTGGGAATCAGTCAAAGGCGCAACACTTTATGTAACCTTAGAACCGTGTAATTATTGGGAAAAGAAGACTCCGCCTTGCGTGCCCGCAATAATTGAAGCCGGTATAAAAGAAGTGGTGATTGGAACCTATGATTGTAATCCTCAGGTGTGCCGAAAAGGAATACTTGAATTACAAAAAGCCGGAATCAAGATTAAAGTTGGTATCTTAAAAGATAAAATTGAAAAACAGAATGAATCGTATTTTAAGTTTACTAAAACGGGCTTGCCGTTTGTTATCTTAAAACTTGGCGTAACGCTAGATGCCCGCATTGCCACAGATGCCGGAGAATCTAAGTGGATAACATCTGCGATAAGTCGAAGATTTGACCAAAAATTGAGAAAAGATGCGGACGCAATTTTAGTGGGAATTGGCACAATATTAAAAGATAATCCCAAATTAACTTGTCGGATTGAACCGAAAAAAAGACTAACCCGAGTAGTTTTAGACCCAGATTTAAAGACCCCACCAGATGCTAAGGTATTAAATGGACCCAATCCGACGATTATATTTACGATTAAAAATCAAAAATCAAATATCAAATATCAAAAATACCAGTCAAAAATAAAAAATTTAGAGATAATCCCAATTAGAATAAGTGCTGGTTTATTATCCTGGGATGACATTCTACAAGAATTAGCCCAGCGCAATATTGCCTCCGTTCTCATTGAAGGCGGAGCAAAAGTCGCAAGTTCAGCATTACAAAAGGGTATTGTCGATAAAATTTACCTAATATATGCACCGAAAATATTGGGTAAGGGAATTACATTTTCGGATTACTTAAGATTAAGTGGTTTAAAATCAGTAATTCGGCTGGAAAAATATCAAATTATCCAATTAGGAAAAGATTTTATGGTCGAAGGCTACTTAAATGGCAAACTAAAATCTCAGCAGAACTAAAAAACTATTAACCCGAGATTAAATGTTTACAGGCATTATTGAATATTTAGGCAAAGTAATAAGTGTTCGAACACAAACCAATAATCGAATTTTTACAATCTCAGCACCATTTAGTTCCGAATTAAAAGCATCTGATAGCATTGCGGTTAATGGATGTTGCCTGACGGTTATCGATACCCAAAAAGATATGTTTCAAGTAGAAGCAGTTGCCGAGACTTTGAAAATGACTAATCTATCTTTAATTAAAATTGGTGATTATGTTAATTTAGAGCGAGCCAGAAGATTGTCGGACCGATTAGAAGGACACATTGTCCAAGGGCATATTGATGAAAAGGCACGAATTACTAATATTCGTAAAATGCCAGGATTGGTGACAATCGAAATTCAAACCTCAAAATCTGGAAGTAAAAATATTGTTGAAAAAGGTTCAGTGGCGGTCGACGGGATTAGCCTGACCGTTGCTAACATTAAAGGTCAAAAAGTGGGGATTAATATCATTCCGTATACTTATGACCACACAAACTTAAAATATAAAAGAATCAGTGATTGGGTTAATATTGAATTTGACATTATCGGTAAATATGTTAAACAACATCTTCAGTCTCTAAGGACCAAAGTCTAATGACTAACGACTATTTAAAGCCTAAATTATAATTTTGTGCAAAATCCTGTATCTTCAGTCTCTAAGGACTAAAGACTAATGACTGACGACTATTTAAGGCCTAAATTATAATTATTGTGCAAAATCCTGTCATCAGAGAAGTTAAAGCCAAAAACATTCTTAATAATTCTAAAATTCCTAAAATGTCCTATTGTATCAACCCTTATATCGGATGTGCGCATAGTTGTCTCTATTGCTATGCAACCTTTATGAAAGAATATTCCGGACATAAAGAGGAGTGGGGCGAATTTATTGATGTTAAAATTAATTTAGGTGAAGTTTTATTAAAAGAAGTAAAAAAGAAAAAAATTGGCCGAGTATGTATTGGAAGTGTATCTGACCCTTATCAACCGATTGAAAACGAAAAACGCTTGACGCGAACGGCGATTGAAATTCTCAAGCAAAATAATTTTCCCTTTGAGATTTTAACGAAATCAGCGCTGATTTGCCGGGATATTGATTTACTTAAAGATTATAATAATTGTTCAGTGGAAATAACGATTACAACTATTGATGATAATATTAGAAAAATCTTTGAACCTAATGCCGATTCCGTAGAAAATCGTCTCAATTGTGCCAGGAAATTAGTCGACGCAGGTATTGAAACGAATATATTCTTTGGTCCGGTGTTACCTTATTTTTCTGACACTGAATCGGCACTGGATAAGATATTTGATACTTTTTGCGATACAGGGGTTGAGCAGATACTGGTTGATAAGTTAAATTATCCCAAACAAAAAATCCCTGTAATTCTATCAAAGATTAAAAATTTTTATCCTGAGGCAGTAATTTTCTATCAAAATTTAATTCTTAATCAAAAAAACTATGAAACTGAGTTAAGACAACGCATCTTGGATATTGCGAAAAATAAGAAACTTAATGTTGAGGTAATATTTTGAATCCGAAAATTTCTTTATTTGATAGAAACGGTAGATTTCGACAAAATTCTAAGATCTTGATACCTTTAGTATTGTTTGTTTGCTTAATAACCCTTTGGGCGGACAACATTGACCAATCATTATATAATACGATACATAACAACTGGCGCTCTCCAACAATGGATAGGGTGATGGAATTTACTGAATATGCATCAAGCCCAATGGCACTGGCAACAAGTAATTTGGCGGTCTTTTATTTTGGTGGCGAAAAAGAACAAAAAGTTGCCAAGTTAGCAGTAACATCTTGGGTCAGTGCCTCGATTACCGGTGTTATCTTAAAGGGAATTTTTAATCGGCAAAGACCAGAAAATCAATCGACTTCACGATGGAACTCGTCGTTTCCTTCAGGTCATACTCTTAGTTATTTCTCATTGGCAACAGTCTATAGTGCTAAATATCATAAATTAGCCATTCCATTATATAGTTTTGGAGTAATCATAGGGCTTTCCCGAATCTATTTAGGAGAACATTATCCGTCGGATGTTTTAGCAGGTGCAATGTTAGGTGTTGGTTTTGGCTATTTGACTTTGAAATTAGAGAAAGAACTCAAAAAACTTCCGTTTTTTGGTGTATCTCAACATTAGCATTAATGAATTTTGAAAAATCATCGGAATCCCAAGAGCCCTAATTAGTCATTTGCTGATATTTGTGGATTCGTGATTAAAATGACTTTTTCAAAAGCGCTTGCATTTTATCCTTGACAAATATATTATTTTTATTATAGTATCCACAAACCCATTTATTGGATGATGGGTTAAATTAGTGCAGGACAGGAGGCACTATGTGTAAATATAAAGTAATACTTGGTATATTACTAACAGCAACAATTGCGTTAGCAATTGTACCGGTGTCAATGCGTATGCGCGGATTAGGACCTGACTTGGTCGGTATTGTCGATGACGAGTATTCTGACCTCTTTTTCAATCCGGCGTATATCAACCGTATCGATGGAACTAATATCTATACGAATCTTTCCGGGCTAAATTCGGAACCGGCATATATTTTTGACCCAACTTATACTCCTTCAATGTACTATAATTTGATAGGTGGAATTGCCACAATTCGAAATATTAAATGTGGTGCACTATTAGAAACCGGCGGATGGAATTTAAAATCAACTAATGAATTAGATAGTATTGAAAAAGTAGGCGTTGTTAAAATTATTGATAGCACAAAAACCGAAGTGGTTGATAATTATATTAATAATACACTGAATCTGATTTTCGGCAAGAAAATCTGTAATTACGACCTGGGTCTTATGATTGCTCCCCAAAAAATCAATGACGAGTTCATTAATCGAACTACTACTATTCATTATCAATTCAGTCATGATACAATGCTAAGTTATAATTATAACAAAAATGAGACGAAATCAAAAGCGAATGTATTTGCATTACCACTCTTAGCTGGTGTCGTAATGGGTGAACCAGAAAACGAAATGGCTTTCTGCTTTTCGTTCGGCTACGATAAAACGAAAGGTGTTGTTCCTAATAATTTTATGAATGCAAGTTTGCATAGTCTTGTGAGTCAAAGTTTGACCAGTCTACTGAAAAATTTCCATGAAGTAATTGAAAAACAGGAAAGTAGCGGGGTCTTCTTAGCCTTAAACGGTCGGAACAAACGAAGAAGCGACGAACATTCAGTATCATTCTTAGGTGAAATATCCTATTCACATCAACCAGTAAAAGGAACGATGACAGATACCACTTATACATTAAACACACAGACCAGTGGACAGAAAATAGAGAGTTCGGAACTTGCTACTCAGAAATTTGACGGTGCTCTAAATTATTTTAAAATTGCGCTTGGCATTGGTGGTGAGAAGAAATTTGAAGCATTTGATAGGCAAAATATTTTTGCGATTGGTTTATTGCCCTCATATTTCACATCAAACCTGAAAATAAAACTTGAACCCGAGTTTAAGGCCAAACACTATTATCAAAATGTTCCTGATACTACTGAATATATTGAAAAAAGAAATAATGGTGAGTATTACGATATTAAGAATTGCACGGGTGGACTTTCATTAAAAATTCCTGCAGGTTTAGAAACGTTCTTAACTAATAGATTAGTATTGAGATTAGGCGTCACTCAAGAAATTACCCTTACTCTGAAAGACTGCAGCGAAATGGTCTTAGCCGATAGTGGCGAAACTTATGAACGCGATGTTCTTCATTGTCAAAACCCCTCATTCCGCGACACAATAATAACTGAACCACAAGATGAATTAGATTCTAAGAGGTCAAAGGCTGAAACAAAGATTTCAATGAGCAATGCGACTACTTATCATTATGGCTTAGGATTTAAAATAAATGACAATATCGAATTGAACTTCTTAAACTTCGCACAACTTACGGATTTAAGAAGATGGCAGTTAGGCGTAAATATTAAGTTCTAAACAAACTTCCTAATATCTTTGCCCCGCACTAATATGTTAGTGCGGGGTTATTTTTTAATATCACGGATTAATATAAGCAGTATTGACATTATCTTAAGATTCGGTATCCTTATTTTATAAGCAATAAGCCAACGGCTATTTGCTAATGTGGGCGATTAGCTCAGTTGGTTAGAGCGCTTGCCTCACATGCAAGAGGTCACCTGTTCAAATCAGGTATCGCCCACTTTTAATATATCTTTCTGCTTAAATAATTCCCATAAATATTACTGTATGGTTTACTATTAGACTTATCAACAGATATTACTTTAGTATTCCAAAAGTATTATCAATAACATTGTATTCCAGATGATTTCACTCAATTGTTTTCAAAAAGTAAATTTTAAGATTTTGTTATTAGTCATTCATTATATGCCACATTAGTTTGGCATTGGCTAACATATCCTGGTCATTATTGAAATAGATGTAAACTGCTTTCGGTTTTAATATCTTGATGCGTTGACCTATTTCTTCAAGTTCCTTTTGGGAATAATTGTATTGATACCAGTCGGTCCGTCCGTGCATTCTCAAATAAACTTTATCTGATGTTTGATAAATTGCGTTAGGGAATTTGGGCGCATCAATTGAGACCCAGGTAATATTTAGTTTCATTGCCCAATTAATTTCTTTATCAGTAAACCAGTTTAGATTTCTTACTTCTAAAGCAAATTTATCTTTGAGATTGCTAAACTTTATAAACTCGGCTAATATATGTTTATCGTCAGGTGTGAACGATGGTGGGAGTTGAAATAGATAGAAATCAATCAACTCCTGCATGGGCGAAAAAAGACTATAAAATGCTTGCCAAACTGGATAACTGTCTTTTTTAAATTTAAAAAGATGAGAGATTCGACGATTAACTTTGATTGACCATCTTAAGTTTTTTCCTTTTTTTGTCCAAGAGTTTATTTGGTTGGGAAAGGGGAAACGATAGAAGGAGGCGTTTAATTCGATTGAATTTAATTTTGAGTTGGCAACATACCAATCCAAACTTCGATCTAAATTCCAGGGGTAAAACCAACCTGAAGTGCCAATATAAATTTTCATAGATTGTCTAAAACTATTTTGCCATTAAGTCTACTTTTGTCAAGATACTTTAATAGAGCACTCTGAAAAAATATCAAGGAAACCACAGAAAAATACCCAGCAAGTTCGCTATATTCAATAGTAAAACTTGACTTTTTCCGTGTTCTCTTGGTAGAGAAGGATATTTTATATTTTTCTGTCACTACCCAAAATCAATCTTAAATTTATTAATTAATAAAAATCTGTATTGGATGATAATACTGACCAATGTGAGATTGCATTTAATAACTAAAAACCGTTTTGTAAGACCTTACTGAAATTTCTTTCTATTTTCTGTGTGTTCTATAGTTCATTTCCCGAGGTCTCGTAAGTTAGTGTATGATATTCTATGTAAATGTAGGATTGATATGTTAAAAATAAAAAGGAGTATATTCCTATGAGAGATAATTTTAATAATAAGAAAAAGAGAACGCCTTTATGAAGTTAAATATCAGTAATAAGGTTCTTGACGGAATGCCATTTTTTCGATAGTATATATCTTAAAGTGAATATCATTTGCCGACATAGCTCAGTTGGTAGAGCAGTGGTTTTGTAAACCTCAGGTCGGGGGTTCGAATCCCTCTGTCGGCTTAAAATGATAATTGGAAGTTGTTGTGTTGGCAATTTATAATTGGGCAGGTACCCAAGTGGACAACGGGGGCAGACTGTAAATCTGCTGGCGATTGCCTTCGGAGGTTCGAATCCTTCCCTGCCCATTTTAAGTAGTTTAAGCGAACTGAATTGTGCGGAGATAGCTCAATGGTAGAGCTTCTGCCTTCCAAGCAGAAGGCTGCGGGTTCGAGTCCCGTTCTCCGCTCTAAAATTTTTATATTGCATTTTAAAGTAGATTTAGTAGAATTTTCTAATCCAAGTTTAATGAATAAAATTATTTGATAATGAGTATAAAATAAATAATCAATGAAAAAATTATTTTCGACAATTTTCGTACTTGCATTATTGTAATATTTTATATATAATACTTAATACTTAAAATATATACAAACTATACATAAATTAATAAATAAAAAACTACGGGTTCAATTAACAAATAACCTGTATTAAAAATTTTAAGGTTGACAAATTGGTTTAAAATTATTATAATTAAAAATTATACCCTTGCCCATGTAGCTCAGTCGGTAGAGCACATCCTTGGTAAGGATGTGGTCGCCGGTTCAATTCCGGCCGTGGGCTGGTTAAAACTTTAATGGAAAACAAATTAAGTTAATAATTGAAGACGAAAATAAATTGAAGATGAAAATAGATAATAATTTTGGTTGTTTTCGACGAAGAATGAGTCGAGAACCCCAATTCGGGAGGAACTAATGGCAAAAGCAAAGTTTGAAAGAAAAAAGCCTCATGTTAATGTTGGTACAATTGGACATGTTGACCATGGTAAAACGGTTTTGACATCTGCGATTACTAAAGTGCTATCCCAAAAGGGATTAGCTGAATATAAAAGTTATGATGAAGTCGCAAAAGCGAGTATTTCTCAAGGACGTCGGGATGAGACGAAGATTTTGACAATTGCTGTATCCCATGTTGAATATGAAAGCGAAAAACGACATTATGCTCATATTGATTGCCCTGGGCATGCTGATTATATTAAAAATATGATTACCGGGGCGGCTCAAATGGACGGAGCAATTCTGGTTGTCTCCGCAGCAGACGGTCCGATGCCTCAAACTAAAGAACATGTGCTATTAGCCCGACAGGTAAATGTTCCGGCAATTGTGGTATATATCAATAAAGTTGACTTGGTTTCCGACCCAGAATTAATTGATCTGGTAGAATTAGAAATTCGGGAAATTTTAAATAAATACGAATTTCCCGGCGATAAAACACCGGTTATTCGTGGTAGTGCCTTGAAGGCTCTTAAATGTGCATGTGGAACTTGTCCAGATTGTAATTCAATTCTCGAATTGGTTAAAGCGCTTGATGAATTTATTCCTGAGCCGGTGCGCGAAGTTGATAAACCATTCTTAATGCCAATCGAAGATATTTTCTCTATTACAGGTAGAGGCACAGTGGTTACCGGTAAAGTTGAACGCGGAAGAATTAAGCCAGGTACTGAAGTTGAAATTATTGGTTTTGACAAATATCATAAGACCGTGGCCACATCAGTAGAAATGTTCCGTAAGATTTTAGATGAAGGTATTGCAGGTGATAATATCGGAATTCTCCTACGAGGTATCGAAAAGGACGAAGTAATGCGGGGAATGGTAGTTGCAGCACCGGGTTCAATTAAACCGCATAAAAAGTTTACAGGACAAGTTTATGTTTTAACGAAAGAAGAAGGTGGACGACATTCACCCTTCTTTGCCGGTTATCGACCACAATTTTATATCCGAACCACAGATGTCACTGGAACCGTCAAATTACCTGAAGGTGTTGAAATGGTAATGCCGGGTGATAATGTTAATCTCGAAGTCGAGTTAATTACCAGCATTGCCCTGGAAGCCGGTTCACGATTTGCAATTAGGGAAGGCGGCAGAACAGTTGGTGCTGGTGTTGTGACCAAGGTTATCGAATAATAGTAATTGCTATTCTTAAATTTTTCTGATATCCTTTCCGTGCAAATAAGAAAGTGTTAAAACAATGCGACTTTTAATTACTCTTTCGTGTAAAGAATGTAAGAATAGAAATTATACGACAACCAAGAATAAAAAGAGTCAAGAGCGACTGGAACTTAATAAGTATTGCCCATATTGCCGAAAACATACAGTGCACCGGGAAGTCAAATAGAAGATAGTTGATTTTACATCAAATGTTGGATTTATGTTTATAAACGTAATTAGGCCTGTAGCTCCAACGGCTAGAGCACCTGACTCCAAATCAGGGGGATGGGGGTTCAAATCCCTCCAGGCCTGTAAATTTGCCAATAATCGCTCATAATAATGAATTTATTAAAAAAAATTAAAGACTATTTGCTTAACGTTATAAGCGAATTGAAAAAAGTCACATGGGCAAAGCCAAGAGAATTATTTTCGACAACAGTAGTTGTTATTGTTCTCTCTTTGATTATGGCTCTTTTTGTAATGATTTTTGACTTGTTGTTTTCTCGATTACTCCACCTTATTTTAAGATGAATTTTGAATGTATATCAATATCTACAGTGTATTCATCGGAAAAGAGACAAAAAGGATGTCTATCATTAAAGATCGGATTTATGGTTTGAATTAGGTTTGAATAAATAGACTTAAGTGCGATGAAGTTTTTCGTTGTTCATACTGTTACCGGTCAAGAGAAAAAAGTGAAAGCAATGATTGAAAAAGCGATTGAGACCCAAAATCTAAAAGACCAATTTGGTAAAATCATTGTGCCGGTTGAACATATTACCCGATTTAAGAAAGGTAAATCGATGCCTGAAGAAGAAGAACGGAAGTTATATCCTGGCTATATTATTGTTGAAATGGAACCATCTGAAGAGACTTTCAAGTTGGTAAATTCGATTCCGGGTGTAACCCATCTTTTAGGGACAAAGACAAAACCTACACCTTTAGACGAAAAAGAAGTTGATGAAATTCTACAGCAACTTGAAAGCGGTGTTAAGAAGATTCGACAAGAAATTCCATTTAGCAAAGGCGAAATGGTTAAGGTTATCAATGGTCCTTTTACCGGATTTTCCGGAAGTGTCGAAGAAATTTTCCCTGACCGGCGCCGGATTAAAGTCATTGTTACGATTTTTGGAAGACCAACGCCAATTGATTTAGATTTTTTTGAAGTGCAAGCAATATGATGTGTCTGATAGAACAGAGAATTAAGCATAAAAAACTAAATATTTCTTTGATATTTGATTTAAATCGATGGTTGTTATTAGGCAACATAAAGATAAGGAAAGATTATTGTGAGAACATGGAAATTAAAGATTTTAATTGTTTAGGAGTATAAAATGGCGAAAAAAGTTGTCGCTGTAGTTAGACTTCAGGTCCCGGCGGGTCAAGCTACTCCGGCACCTCCGGTCGGCCCTGCTTTAGGACAGCATGGCGTAAATATTATGGAATTCTGCAAAGCTTTTAATGCGGCAACCAAAAATCAACCACCAGGTATTATTACCCCGGTGCTTTTGACAGTTTATTCGGACCGAAGTTTTACTTTTGTGGTCAAAACACCACCGGCGTCTGTCTTATTAAAACAGGCCGCAGGTCTAGCCAAAGGGTCAGGTGAACCTAATCGGACAAAAGTAGGAACTGTCACCCGAAGCGCAATTCGAGAAATTGCACTAAAAAAAATGCCAGATTTGAATGCAAAGGATATTGAATCAGCAATGAAAATAATTGAAGGCACGGCAAGACAAATGGGGTTAACCGTAGTGGAGGATAAATGAAACGGCGTAGTAAACGATATCAGAATCTTCTTAATAAAATTGAAAAGAAACCGGTTTATTCTCTGTCTGAAGCAATTCAAAAAGTGAAGGAATCGGCAAGTACCAAATTTGACGAAACTATTGACTTAGCAATTAATCTTGGAATCGACCCCAAACGCCAGGACCAGATGGTGCGCGGTAGTGTTGTTTTACCTTTTGGTACCGGCAAAACTGTTAAAGTTTTAGTGTTGACTCGAGGTGAAAAAGAGAAAGAAGCCAAAGATGCTGGAGCGGATTATGTCGGTTTAGATGAATATATTAATAAAATTAAAGAAGGTTGGTTAGATTTTGATGTTGTCGTGGCAACGCCGGATGTTATGTCCGAAGTTGGTAAATTAGGTAAGATTTTAGGCACAAAAGGACTAATGCCTTCACCTAAAACTGGAACAGTAACTTTTGATGTTGCCAGCGCAATAAAGAGTCTTAAAGCCGGACGTATCCAATTCAAGACCGACAAAACTGGTAATGTCCATACGATAGTGGGTAAAGCATCTTTTGAACCAGAAAAATTAGAAAAAAATATTCTCGCGGTTATATCAGAATTACAGAAGGTTAAACCAGCATCTGCAAAAGGACAATACTTGCGCACAATAACTATTTCTGCTACAATGGGGCCTGCTTTTAAGATCGATACTAAAGAAGTCGTCGAATTAGCCCGGAAGGAAGTTTAATTATGTTGCTCTATAATGTTACTTTTGACTATCAAATCATTCATAGAAATATGGAAAAGAAATTATTGAAATAGTACTGGAAGGAAATTCCATTATGCCGTCACAGGAAAAAATATTAAAAGTAGAAGGTCTAAAAAAGTTAGTTTATGAAGCAAAAGGTATTTATTTTGCGGATTGTAGTAGACTAAAGGCTTCTGATATTACTCAACTTCGCAAGAAGTTACATTCTATGCAAATGAATCTGAAGGTCGTTAAAAATCGATTGGCGCTTCGAGCACTTAATGAATTAGGCATTGAAGGTATTGATGAATTTTTTACTGGACCAACGGCGCTAATCTTTTCTTATGAAGATGCTTTGGTTCCGGCAAAAGTATTAAAGGAATTTATAAAGAAAAATAGTGATTTGAAAGTAAAAGGTGCTTATGTTGAAAACGGTATCTATTCCAAAGAGAAATTCGACTTTCTGGCAAGTTTGCCAACGAAATCAGAATTACGGGCTCAAGTCATCTTGGTATTGACGCAACCAGTACAGGAATTAGTGTTTATTTTAGAAAGCCTATTAAGGCAACTGATTGGTAGTTTAGAAGCATTGTCGCAGAAACGAACCATTGATTCGTCCGAATCACATATGGCGACTAACTCGGAAAGTGCCGATCCAACAACTACAGAACAACAAAGTTAATAATGCTAAATTTACTATCAAATGAATTTTTAGTAAATATTGGAAAAATCAAATTTTTATCATGCCTGGTATCCAGCGATATAGTCAGTTACTTATGGCTAAAAACTTTGCCTCAAGGCACTGACGGCTATATGGTCAGGTGTGATATTTCAAAATGAAGATCACTGATAATAATGTGGAGGAAAATATGACAACAGTAAAAAAGGCAACAGAAAAGACATCAGTTGAAACAATTATTGAGTCAATTGAATCTTTAACCGTTATGGAATTGGCTAATTTGGTGGCAGCACTTAAGGAAAAATTTGGCATAACCAATATTGCCTATGCACCAAGTGCACCACAAGCAACAGCTCCGACCGCAACCGCGGAAGCACCTGTCGAAGAGGCCAAAACCGATTTTACCGTAACTTTAGTTTCAGTAGGCGATAAGAAAATTCAGGTTCTAAAAGAACTCCGAGCATTGACTAACCTGGGATTAAAGGAAGCCAAAGATGTAATTGATAATACGCCATCTGTAATTAAAGAAGGTGTGACAAAAGAAGAAGCCGAAAAAATTAAATCAAAACTGGAAACAGTCGGAGCAAAAGTTGAAATAAAGTGAATAATCTTTTTGGGTATTTGTTATTCACTAGATGCTTTTTGCTTCATGAGAGGTAATTATTCTTTTTTCTCAATATGAAACAGTAGTACCATATGATTAAAAATTTTTCTAAAAGACCAACTTTTTTGGAAATCCCGAATCTGTTAGCAATTCAACAAGAATCGTTTCGTTCCTTTTTGCAGATTGATGTACCATGGAACGAAAGAAAGAACGAAGGTTTAGAAGCGCTGTTTCGGGAAACGTTGAATATTGATGAGCCACGGAAAAATTTTCAATTGGAATATGTTGGCTATATTTTAGACCGACCCAAATATACACCAGAAGAAGCAGTTGAAAAGAAAGTTTCTTATACCATTCCTTTAAAAGTAATTTTCCGTTTGGTGAAGAAAGAAGCCGATACGGGAAGAGTAAAAGATATTCTGGAAGAAGAGGTCTTTTTATGCGAGTTGCCTAATATGACCGAGAACGGTACTTTCATTATTAATGGTATCGAACGCGTGGTCGTTAGTCAACTTCATCGTTCACCGGGATTATATTTCTCACGTCAAGAAGACGGACATTCAGCGCTTCTTATTCCTTTGCGAGGCGTCTGGGTAGAATTTGTTATTGATAAAAACAACACAATGGCGATTTTGTTAGACCGAAGACGTCGAATCGGTTTGGGAACCTTTTTGCAAGCCATCGGATATTCTTACGAAGAAGTAATAGCAAAATTATTTTCCGTTGAAGAGAAAAGTTTAAAAGTTGGACAAGTAATTGCTAAATCTATTTATGGGGAAACAGAAAACAAAATTGCTTCTGAGTCACAGACTACCCCTAAAAAGAATCAGGAGCAAAATTCTAATAACTTAGCGATTGATAAGGGCCCTAATAACGAATATTTAAACGAACGACCCCTTTTGGCCCATATTGGCGAAGAAGTGACTGAACAACTGATAGAATTCTTAAAAGCTAAAGGTATTAATAAAGCATATGTCGTCGAAATTCCTGAAAACAATAATCAATTTAAGGAAAAATTAGCAATTTTGATAAATACTTTTGAAAATGATAAAATAATGACATCGGACGAAGCAGTAAAGAAGATATATACGCGACTTCGCGGGATAGTCCCCCATTCGCTTGAAGTTGCCCGCGCCACAATTTTAGGTATGCTTTTTGACCAGAAGCGATTCGATTTAGGTAAAGTAGGTCGATACAAACTCAATGAGCGCATCAGACCAGAAGGGCAGGACCGAAACGGACCAATGAAGGGCGAAAAGCGCATCAGCGATTCAGAAGCCTTTACTCAAGAAGATATCTTTATGGTAATTGACCGCTTACTCGACTTTAAGGTTATGCGAAAATTGTCTGACGACATTGACCATTTGGCCAATCGTCGAGTTCGTAGGGTAGGTGAACTCTTAGAGAATCAATTTCGCAATGCCTTACTACAATTAGTACAAAATATTAGAGAACGTAGTTCTTATTTGGATGCAAGGAAAATTACGCCTAACGAACTGATTAATAGTAAAGTTGTTGCTAATGCGGTAAGTAAATTTTTCTCACAAAATCCATTATCGCAATTTATGGAACAGACTAATCCCTTAGCCGAATTGACACATAAGCGCAGAATCTCCGCTTTAGGACCTGGAGGCTTAACTAAAGAGACTGCCGGTTTTGAAGTCCGAGATGTCCATTATTCACACTACGGAAGAATCTGCCCAATTGAAACACCAGAGGGACCTAATATCGGTTTAATCACAACTATTGCGACTTATGCCCAAATTGACGAATATGGATTTTTAACAACACCTTATTGGAAAGTTAAAGATGGTGTTGTTACAAAGCAAGTTGTGTATCTTAATCCTCAGGAAGAAGAGTCTGCAATAATCGCCCAGGCCAACGCATTACTTGATGAGGAACGAAGAATCATTGGGAGAGAAGTAATTTGTCGGTACCAAGGCGATATTATTACAACGAATCCTGAAAGCGTCCAGTATATGGATATCTCTCCTAAACAATTATTCGCACCTTCAACAGTCTTAATCCCATTTCTTGAACATGACGATGCTGACCGTGCCTTGATGGGAGCCAATATGCAGCGTCAGGCAGTACCGCTGTTAGTACCGGAAAAACCAGTTGTCGCCACTGGAGTTGAAGCTAAATTTTCTGTTGAGTCTGGTGCGGTAGTGTGTGCTCAGGAAGATGGCAAAGTGATGAAAGTTGATGCAGCCAGTATTGTATTAAGAACAGAAGACGGACTCAAAGAATATCGGTTAAAGAAGTTTATGAAGACTAATCAGTATACCTGCTTTAATCAGCGACCGGTAGTAAAATTAGGGCAAAAGGTAAAAAAAGGCGATTTATTGGCAGATGGACCATCTACTGATGAGGGCCAATTGGGATTAGGGAGAAATGTATTGGTAGCATATATTCCTTGGCGTGGTTATAATTATGAAGATGCAATTGTGATATCAGAAGACTTGATAAAAGAAGACAAATTTACCTCAATTCAAATTCTTGAGTTTGAAATTCAAGCCCGCGAGACAAAATTAGGCCCAGAGGAAATTACGCGCGATATCCCAGGTGTTACCGAAAAAGAACTTCAAAACCTTGATGAGTTCGGAATTATCCGAATCGGTGCCGAAGTAACACCAGGAGATATTTTGGTTGGGCGGATTACGCCTAAAGGTGAGACCGAATTCACACCAGAAGAAAAATTATTGCGCGCAATTTTTGGTGAAAAAGCCGCTAATGTCCGGGATACGTCATTACGAGTAGAACCCGGTGTTTCCGGAGTTGTCATTGATAGAAAAATTTTGTCTCGTCATGACAATGAACCGTTAACCCGTCGTCTGGAGGCGGAAAGAATTGAAGACATTAAACGAAAATATGAGATGCGAAAAGCATTCTTATCAGAGCAATTTGACGAAAAAATCCGAGCTATTTTGGTTAATGAAAAAGCCGAAACTAATGTTCGAGATACTAAAGATAATATTATTCTTAAAAGTGGTGAGAAATTCACCGAAGAATTTTTTAGTAAGTATCGGCCAGCAAAAATTAAAAATTTACAAAAGATAATATCAAGCGAGAAGAAGATTATTGAAATTAATCAAATTCTATCTGAATATAATAAGATGAAAAGTTTACTTGATAAGAATGAAAAAGAAGAGATTGAGCGAGTTACCCATGGAGATGAATTACCACGGGGAGTACTAAAATCGGTTACGATATTTATTGCTCAGAAACGAAGATTATCTGTCGGAGACAAAATGGCTGGCCGGCATGGTAATAAAGGTGTCGTAAGTAAAATTTTACCACGAGAAGATATGCCCTATTTAGAAGACGGGACACCTGTTGAGATTGTACTTAATCCCTTAGGGGTTCCCTCCAGAATGAATATCGGTCAAATTTTAGAATGTCATCTTGGCTGGGCAGCAAAAATACTTGGTTATCAAGCGGTCTGTCCGGTCTTCGAAGGGCCATCAATTGAAGATATTAAAAACGAACTGAAGCGCGCCGGTTTGCCTGAAGATGGAAAAGTTACTTTATATGACGGCAGAACTGGTTTGCCGTTTGATAAGAAAGTTGTTGTTGGTTATATTTATATGATGAAATTAGTCCATATGGTAGATGATAAAATTCATGCCCGCTCGACCGGTAATTACTCATTAATAACTCAACAGCCATTAGGTGGTAAAGCTCAATTTGGTGGTCAGCGGTTTGGTGAAATGGAAGTTTGGGCATTAGAAGCCTATGGTGCAGCTCACGCCTTACAAGAAATGTTGACGATAAAATCAGATGATGTTGAAGGAAGGAGTGCGCTCTATAATGCTTTGATTCGGGGCGAAAATCCTCCCTCACCAAAAATACCAGCGTCGTTTTCGGTTTTAGTTAAAGAATTGGCGGGATTAGGGTTGGAACTGATTCCAGAAAAAGAAAAGGATGATTTCACTAAAGAATCAGTGAAGACTAAGAAGAAATAATTTATATTATGAAAGAAAATAATTTTTACAGGTATAAAGGTAGCAATGACTAATAAAGATTTTTTAGATTTTGATGCATTAAGGTTGAGAATTTGTTCACCTGAAACAATCCGTAGTTGGTCCTATGGTGAAGTGACTAAAGCCGAGACAATCAATTATCGTACTCAAAAACCCGAGCGCGATGGACTCTTCTGCGAACGGATTTTTGGTCCAGTTAATGATTATGAATGTAATTGTGGTAAATATAAGAAAATTCGCTATAAAGGGATTATTTGTGACCGATGTGGAGTTGAAGTTACTACTTCTTCAGTGCGAAGAGAACGTATGGGACATATTGAATTGGTGGTCCCAATTGCCCATCCTTTATTTTACCAAGTTCCACCTTCAAAGATTGCTTTAATGCTTGATTTGACAACCAATGAAGTGGAAAGTATTTTGAATTATGAGGTCTACGTGGTTTTAGAGCCAGGTGATTCACCTTATAGAAAAATTGAGCCGGGTAAAAAAGCACCGGATCTATTGTCGGATGAGGATTATTTGAAAGTTAAAAACGAATATGAAGGTTTGGTTGCAGCGACTGGTGCCGAAAGTTTAGAATATCTTTTGAGTCGAATTGATTTAGATGACTTGTCCGCTGAGTTGCGGACTCAAATTAAACATGAAACCTCACGCCGTTTTGCCCTTTTAAGAAGATTGAAAGTTGTCGAATCTTTTCGTAATTCCGGTGCTAAACCGGAATGGATGATTCTAAGAGTATTGCCTGTAATTCCGCCTGATTTAAGACCGTTAGTGCCTTTGGAAGGTGGCCGATATGCAACTTCGGATTTAAATGATTTATATAAACGGGTGATAGTTCGTAATAACCGGCTTAAACATTTGTTGGCAATAAAAACTCCTGATATAATATTGAAAAATGAAAAGCGAATGCTGCAAGATGCAATTGATGCCCTTTTTAATAATGAACGGCGACCGAGACCGATTCGCGGCAAAGGAAATCGACCTTTGAAGTCATTGTGTGAAGTTTTAAGAGGTAAGCAAGGAAGATTTAGACATAATTTACTAGGTAAACGCGTCGATTATTCCGGTCGGTCAGTAATTGTGGTTGACCCGAATCTACAATTAACTCAATGTAGTATACCTAAAGAAATGGCGTTAGAATTATTTAAGCCGATAATTCTGCGTAAGTTAGAAGAAAAGAATATTGCCCAGGGCGAAAAGACCGCAAAATTATTATATAAACGAGAGGCACCTGAAGTTTGGGAAGTTTTGGAAGAAGTGACCAAAGAGCATCCGGTTCTATTAAATCGGGCTCCGACATTACACCGGATTTCGATTCAAGCGTTTTTTCCAGTTCTTTCAGAACATCGAGCAATCGGAATTCATCCTTTGGTCTGTCCACCATTCAATGCTGATTTTGATGGTGATACGATGTCGGTTCATGTCCCGCTTACGCCGGAGGCAATCTTGGAATCAGCAATTTTAATGTTATCAATGAATAATATTTTGTCGCCAGCACATGGATTTCCATTAATGGCGCCTTCTCAAGATATTGTGGCTGGTATCTATTATTTGACGAAAACCTATCCTCACTCTGAGGAATCAGTAAATCCGAAAAAAGTTTACGACGACTTTAAGGAAGTACATACTGCTTGGCGTCTAGGTGAACTTGCTCTTCATACACCGATTCAATTCCGATATCGGAAAGAAAAAATTAATACCACAGTCGGACGGGTGATTTTTAATGAAGCACTGCCTGAGGATTTGCGATTTGTGAATGAAGTTTATAATAAAGAAAAACTGGTTAAATTAATTGACCGCTGTTATCGTAAATATGGTACTTTAAGAACCGCGGAACTGTTGGATACAATTAAAAATCTCGGTTTCGAAGTAGCAACAATCTCCGGGCTTTCAATCGGTATTAGTGATATTGTTACCCCTGAAGTTAAAAATCAAATTCTCAAAAAGAGCGAAGAGGAACTGCGGAAAGTTTACAATAATTACAAACGCGGTTATATTACGGAAAGCGAGAAATATAATTTAGTAGTCAATATTTGGACATTAGCTACAGCAGAGGTTGAAGAGGCATTGATGAAAAAGTTGTCTTTGGACCAAGATGGGTTTAATCCGATTTATATGTTAATTGATTCCGGAGCTCGCGGTTCTCGAACCCAAGCCTCCCAGATTGGGGGTATGCGTGGCTTAATGGCAAAACCTCAAAGGGGCGGTTTGGGCGAAGAGGTAATCGAAACTCCGATTAAAAGTTCCTTCCGTGATGGTCTTTCAGTTTGGGAATATTTTATTTCTACTCATGGTGCAAGAAAAGGACTTACTGATACTGCTCTAAAAACTGCTGAGGCCGGTTATTTGACTCGAAGATTAGTAGATGTGGCTCAAAGTGTTATAATTACAATGGAAGATTGCGGGACAATTTTAGGTCAAGAAGTTTCAGCATTAAGAGAAGGTGGTGAAATTATTGAATCTTTATCAGAACGGATTCAAGGTCGAATTGCGCTCAATGATATTGTGAATCCATTAACTAATGAAATTATTGTTCATTCAGGCGAAGAAATCACCGATGAGTTAGCCGAAGAGATTGAAAATGCCGGTATCGAGTCAGTATCGGTTCGTTCGGTTTTAACTTGTGAGGCACCGGATGGTCTTTGTGTTAAATGTTACGGTAGAAATTTAGCCACCGGCCGACTCGTAGAAATTGGCGAAGCAGTTGGAGTAATTGCGGCACAGTCCATTGGTGAACCTGGAACTCAATTGACTTTAAAGACATTCCATATTGGTGGTATTGCAACCCGAATTGGTGAACAAACTAAAGCCACTGCTAAATTTGATGGTAAAATTAAACTTGAAGGCTTAAAATTAACCAAACGCAGTGATGGTGAAATCGTAACATTAACTCCAGGAAAACTTTTGCTTCAAAGTGATGGTAGAGTATTATCATTTGATGTTCCGAAAGATGCGGTGTTGAGAGTCGCAGATAAATCTTCTGTAACTGCGGGCGAGACACTTTTTGAATGGGAACCACACTCAATTATCATCTCGGCAACAAAAAAAGGTAAGGTTAAATATGTTGATGTTAAACCCGGGGTAACTTTAAGTGAAGATATTGATGAACGGTCAGAACGAAGAGAACGAAAGATTATTGAAGATAGTGAGCGTAAATTACATCCGAAATTGCTTATTATTGATGAGAAAGGTCACAAATTAGAAGAACATGAACTACCCAAAGATGCCTACCTCATTGTAAATGACGGCGACGATGTCTTGCCTGGCGACCAGTTGGCGAAATTATTAAAGGAAATTGCTAAAACAAAAGATATTACAGGTGGATTACCCAAAGTTGCTGATTTGTTTGAAGCTAAACGGATAAAGGACGCAGCCGTCATATCGGATATTGACGGCAGAGTTGAAATTAGTCCGCCGGAAAAAGGAATTAGAAAAGTGCGAGTTATCTCAGAAGGTGGTTCAGTGAAGGAGTATGATATACCGTATGGAAAATATTTGTTGGTGAGTCAAGGAGATGAAGTAAAAGCCGGCGATAAATTGTGTGAGGGGGAAATTGACCCACATGATATTTTGCGAGTTAAAGGTTGGCTTGCCGCACAGGAATTTTTGACCAACCAAATTCAGGCAGTGTATCGACTACAAAAAGTTAAAATAAATGATAAACATATCTCGGTTATTGTCAGACAAATGTTACGAAAAGTTAAAATTGAAGATCCAGGCGACTCTAATTTTATTGAAGGTGAGATTGTGGAACGACAACAGATCTACGCTGAAAACGAACGACTTGCCAAGGAGAATTTAAAACCTGCGAACTATCATCCTATACTTCTGGGAATAACTCGTGCTGCTCTTTTAACCGATAGTTTCTTATCTGCCGCTTCATTCCAAGAGACAACCCGAATTCTTTCTGAGGCCTCAATTCAAGGTAAAAAAGACCGATTAGTCGGTCTAAAGGAAAATGTTATAGTCGGAAGATTAATTCCAGCCGGAACAGGTTTTAGAGAATTTGTTCGTTCCGTCATTTCAAGTGAAGCCAAAGAACAGAAACAAGAGGCAGTATAATGAGTCAAAAAAAGACCAAAGGTATCAATATTCTATTGTCACTGAAATCATATAATAGTTATTTATGAGTATATTGACAAATATAATTTTGGATGGAGGAAACAAAGTAAATGCCAACTATTAATCAATTAATTCGCAAAAAGCGAAAACCAGTTAAAAAGGTCTCGAAATCTCCAGCCTTAGAAGGCAATCCACAAAAACGTGGTGTCTGCACTCGTGTCTATACGACAACTCCGAAAAAACCAAATTCGGCTTTAAGAAAAGTCTGTAAAGTCCGTTTAACCAATGGTCACGAAATCACGGTCTATATTCCTGGTGAAGGACATAATCTTCAAGAACATTCGATTGTTTTGGTTCGCGGTGGCCGGGTAAAGGATTTGCCTGGTGTCCGTTATCATGTAATTCGTGGTGTACTTGATGCGGCCGGTGTAGAGAATAGAAGACAAGGACGCTCACTATATGGCGCCAAAAGACCTAAAGCTTCAGGACAAACAGGAGCATAATTATGGGACGAAAGAAAAAGGCAATAGCCCGACCCTTAAAACCTGACCCAAAATACAATTCGGTTTTAGTGACCAGATTTGTAAATAATTTATTCTGGGAGGGTAAGAAGACAGTCGGTTATAAAATTTTCTACGAAGCGATGGCGATAATTGAGCAGAAAACAAAAGAAGACGGTTTTGCGTTATTTCAAAAAGCCCTTAATAATGTAAAACCAGTCTTAGAAGTTAGACCGAGACGAGTTGGTGGTGCTACCTATCAAATTCCAATGGAGGTACCTCCGAATCGGCAGGAAACCTTAGCCATTAAATGGATTATTCGAGCCGCAAGAGAACGACCCGAATATCGCATGGCAGAACGACTAGCTAACGAACTTATTGATGCTTCTAAAAATCAGGGAGCAGCAATTAAAAAGAAAGAAGATACCCATAAAATGGCTGAAGCCAACCGGGCATTTGCTCATTACCGCTGGTAAAATTCGCTAACCGCTGTCTGCATTCCGTTTTTCACGATTCGACATTTTATGTCCTTTGGGGTTGATTAGCATCACAACTAACATTAATTTTGAAATCTTACTTCGCTAATGTATTGATATTCTTTTCACGCCAATCCCTGCATATAATTATGGTAGTATCGACATCTAGTTTTCGGTTCAAAGTACAATTAACAACTCAATAACTAACCATCTGTCTTTGCTGTGGCTCATTAAAAGTTTTAATTTACTTAAAATGTCGGCTAAAAAATAGAGTATATTTTGTATGTGTTTTTTCGATTTGACTTAATATGGTCTATTACGGATTAGAGTATATTTCTAAATTAATATTTGGTCATCAATTGGGTTCAATCTCTGGATTAGAAAATCTACCGTCACCACCGTGTATAATTGCAGCCAATCATGTTAGTCCATACGACCCGATATTGCTTGTGCTCCAATTATATACTTGGATAAAAAAATATGGCAAAAAGCCGGTGTTTTTGACTAATCGAAAAGTAATAGTCCTTTTTGCTGCTTTTACTAAGGTGTTAGGAATGTTTCCGGGCACAAAACGTGGACTTAAACAAGCGCAAGGTTTTTTATCTCAGGGTATTCCTATTGGTATTTTTCCTAATCGGGACCGAATACCTAATCGCATAAAACGGTTCCATTTAGGACCAGCCTATTTAAGTTCGAATGCTAAAGTTCCAATTGTGCCTATTGGAATTAGAACCAAAGACGAAGTTTTTCCCTCTTGGAACTTATGGAAAATAATTAAAAGTTTTTTCCATAAAAAACATTTTATAATTGGCGAACCTATCTATCCAGATGATAAGATTTCGCTTACAGACCTTACAAATCAATTGACCGTAGCGGTCGCAAGATTAATTGGTAAAGAAGTAATATAAGTTTTTAATGTCTTTCATTGTGAGATGCTTGCTTTCGCTTTCTTTTAATTTGAATAATGGCGATATTAGAATATTAGAGAGTTAACCTCAATGCGCTCCGTGATCTTAGAAAACCTTAGAAACTTAAGATTAAGACTTGATTCGGTCTCTGCTAAAAGTAAACGAACAATTAGTGATATTACTTTAGTAGCGGTAACTAAAAATATATCCGCGGAATTAATAGAGATGGCAATCGATATCAGTAGACAAGATTCAGATTCGATCCCGATAAATATCATCGGAGAAAACCGAGTGCAGGAAGCATTAGAAAAATTCCCTAAAATTCAGCGCACGGTCGAATGGCATCTAATCGGGCATTTGCAAACCAATAAAGTAAAAAAAACCTTAGAAATATTTTCAATGATACAAAGTGTCGATTCGCTCCATTTAGCCCAAGAAATCGAAAAGCGTGCTTCATTTATCTCAAAGGAAATGCCGGTTTTAATTGAAGTGAACACTTCCCAAGAAGAGACTAAATTTGGCGTTAAACCAGAAGAGTTAATTAAACTAATCAATCAGATTTTACCATTAAAACATCTAAAAATTTTAGGGTTAATGACCCTGGGACCAGGATTAGCCATTGAAGACAAAGAAAAATCCCGGCCATGTTTTAGATTACTTTATGAACTAAGAGAGAAAGTCGAGCAAGAATTTAAGATAAAATTGCCTTATCTTTCAATGGGAATGAGTTCAGATTTTGAAGTAGCAATTGAAGAAGGTTCTAATATGATTAGAATTGGAACTGCAATCTTTGGTCCACGGCCAATCAAATAGACTTAATTTACTTTTATTAATTTTCATATATTAAAAAGACTCAAATCTAAAAATGAACTTTTTTATTGTCATAATAAATTTCTTAGTAATTTATTTCAATCAGTAGTCTAAAAAGGTATCCTCTCAGTTATCTCTAATTAGCCAGCCGAATATTCCTTTGGTTTGTCATTCCGTTTATTCTTTGGACAATAGATTAGAAAATTTAATTCTTTGTCTACAGATATTAATCAAATTGTCAAGGCTGTTTTAAAGAAAACCCAGAAAAGGTCAATTCTTATTTTGAATAAATTGAACATGCTTAATATTTTTTTTCTTTTCAGTAGTTTCTCCGAGACGGAGGAGAGTTGCAAGTTTTTTTCCTGATTCTTTTCAGAGCGTTCTACTAAATTAATTCCATTTCAGAAAATCAACATCGCTTGTTAAGGTTTGGCAAGTATAGCAAAAAGCCAATTTGACCTGCTAATAACTGTACTGTTGGAGATGTCTTCTATAGTCGCTATAGAAAAGTTGACAGATAACATGATGTAGTTTGTAGTCAGTCGGGATGGCATTAATATTTTTAGATTGTTGTTCTTTTCGCAATTTTGAAATTTTTAGGAGTCTTCCTTTTCAGACTTGACATTATTTATTTTATCAGTATCTTAAATCATTATGATTATCGCTTCGGATGTTCGTAATGGGATGACAATAAGATTAGAAGGAAATCTTTATAAGGTCATTACTGCGGAATATAAGGCAGGCACAGCAAAAATGGGAAGTCTGGTGCATCTGAAACTCAAAAATATTACTACAGGCAGTTTTACCGAAAGAAGATTTCACCCTGAAGACCGGCTTGAGGATATTGAGTTAGCGTCGATACCAATGGAATTTATCTATCAAGATGGCGATGACTATTATTTTATGCATCCGATAAGTTATGAGCAATATCCCATTAATAAATCGTTACTTGGTAATTTTGTTAAGTTTATTACCCCTGGGATAAAATTAAGGATTGAGTTTTACGAAGAACAACCAGTTCATGTAATTATTCCGAAAACTGTTGATTTAAAAGTAATTTCTACAGGTGCTGGCGTTAAGGGTGAAACAGATGCTGCATATAAACCGGCACAGTTAGAAAACGGTCTAGAGGTATTAGTTCCTCAATTTATAAAATCCGGCGATATCATCCGAATAGAGGTTGAGACAGAAAAATACCTGGAGCGAGTGAAAACGGAAACTGCCTGATTGGTTTACTTCTTAAACTTTAGATTCTTTAAGATAGTCGCCGTTATCTTAATTGTTGGTGTTTATTTCACTATCTCTACTAAGACCTTAGCCTCAGATAACATCTTTTGGGCTAATTCATCGGGATATAATTTTCTAACTACGATTCTTTTAATCCCGGCATTGATTAACATTTTGGCACAAGTGATACAGGGAAAGTGAGTTGAATAGACTGTCGCTCCAGCCACAGGTAACCCAAAATATGCTGCTTGGACCAAAGCGTTCTGCTCGGCATGAATACCGCGGCAGATTTCAATCCGTTCCGCAGGTTTGATGTTTAATTGTTTTCGCAAGCAGCCAATTTCTGAGCAATGGGTTAAATTTCTTGGGGCACCATTATAACCTGTGGCTAAAATCCTTTTCTCAGAAACCAACACTGCGCCGACTTTTCGGCGTAAACAAGTTGACCGTTCAGCAACAGTATCAGCAATCTTGAGAAAATACTCATCCCAAGAAATGCGCTGAGTCATTATGCGCGTTTTCCTTTTTGAATTAGTATGGGTTACTTTTTTCTTTGTCATCAAAGATAGAGATTTATTAAAAGCGTGATGTTATACATAAGTTCAGAATGTAAGATTATGGGATATAGTAGGAAATTCACTTAATTATTCTTGGGGAATCGGTGCGACATCAACAACATAGTCGTCTTCTTTAATCTGAATTAACTTAACACCAATTGTGGCTCTTCCCTGTTCACGGACATCGGCCAGTTTTAGTCTTAGCACTGTTCCATTCTTCGTAATAACGATTGCTTCGTCTTTTTCTGATACTGCTTTGGCACAAATCAGTTCGCCGGATTTTTCAGTAATCTTACCGGCGATGACGCCTTTGCCACCTCGTCGTCGAATGGGAAATGCTTTGTAATCACATCGTTTACCATAACCTTTGGTTGTAACAATTAAAAGGGATTGACCTTGCTTTACTGTACTGCCGTCAATTACCGCATCTTTTTTATCAAGTTTTATGCCTCTAACACCAGCAGCGTTTCGCCCCATTTGCCGGACATCTTTTTCGGAAAATTTGAGGGCTTGACCGTTTTTTGTCACAAGCATAATTTCATCTTTACCAGAAGTAATAAAGGTGTCAATTAACTGGTCATTTGGTTCTAAATTAATTGCAATAATTCCTTTTTTCCGGGGATTGGAAAATTCTTCTAAGGAAGTCTTTTTTACAGTTCCCTGTTCTGTTACCATAAAGATATTCTGATTTTTATTGAATTCGCGCACAGGAAGATAGGAAGTTATGCGTTCATCTTTTTCTAATTCTAAAAGATTAACAATCGGCCTTCCTTTGGCTTGATAGGTGCCTTCAGGAATTTCAAATACCTTGAGCCAGTAACATTTTCCTTTATTAGTAAAGAAAAGGATATAATCTAAGGTTTTAGCGGTTATGATGCCTTCAACAAAATCAGTTTCCGATACTTCGACCCCGGTTCTACCAACACCACCACGATTTTGGCGTCGGTATGCTGAAATCGGCATTCGTTTGATGTATCCACGGTGCGTAATAATTACACAGACATCTTCTTCTGCAATCAAATCTTCAATATTCAGTTCTTCTACTTTGCCCTTAGTAATATCGGTTTTTCGGGAATCACCAAAGCGTTTTTTCAGAGCGAGTAATTCATCTTTAATTAATGCCATTGTTGCCCGCTTGGAAGACAGGATATTTTTCAACCGAGCAATGGTTTTAATCAACTCAAGATATTCTTCATTAATCTTTTTCTGCTCAAGATTAGTCAGTCGTGCCAGTTTCATATCTAAGATTGCCTGGGCTTGGATTTCAGTAAGTTTAAATCGGCGCATTAGTTCTTGTTTTGCAATTTCTGGGTCTTTCGATGATTTGATTAGCGCGATAATCTTATCAATATGATTTAAGGCAATCTTTAGACCCTCTAAAATATGTGCTCGATCTTCGGCTTGTTTAAGTTCAAATTTCGTGCGTCTCTGAACCACCTCATAACGAAAATCCAAGAATTGCTGACATAACTCTTTGAGATTGAGTGTCTTAGGAACATTATCGACTAAGACTAAAAGAATGACGCCGAAGGTTTCTTGTAACGGTGTGAATTTATATAACTGGTTAATAACAATTTCTGGATTGGCATCGCGTTTTAATTCTAAAACAATTCTCATTCCGTCGCGGTCCGACTCATCTCGTAAGTCCGAGACATCGGAAATCTTTTTTTCTCGGACTAAAAGGGCAATGCGTTCAATTAGCGCGGTCTTATTGACTTGGTAAGGAATTTCTGTAATGATAATTTTATCTTTGCCGCCTTTGCCTTCTTCAATTCGGACTTTACCGCGGACAACGATTTTACCCCGGCCTGTCTTATATGCTTCAGTAATACCTTCTTTACCCACAATCACGCCGCCAGTAGGAAAGTCTGGTCCTTGAATATATTTCATTAAATCGACACTATCAAGTTCAGGGTCATCAATCAAAGCCACTAATCCGTCGATCAGTTCGGATAAATTATGGGGTGGAATATTTGTAGCCATGCCAACTGCGATGCCGGATGCGCCGTTGGCTAAAAGATTGGGAAATGCCGCAGGTAATACACGAGGTTCTTTCAGCCGGCCGTCGAAATTAGGGACAAAGTCGACAGTATCTTTTTCTAAATCCCGAAGTAATTCCTCGGCAAGTTCTGAAAGTCGTGCTTCGGTATAGCGGTAGGCAGCAGGAGCGTCACCATCAATTGAGCCAAAGTTGCCTTGGCCTTCAATTAAAGGATAGCGCAGAGAGAAGTCTTGTGCCATCCGCACTAATGTCTCATAAACTGCTAAATCGCCATGGGGATGGTATTTGCCTAATACTTCACCAACGACAGTGGCTGATTTTTTGAATGGTCGGTTATGGGTTAAGCCTAATTCATTCATTGCATAGAGAATGCGTCTTTGGGCGGGTTTAAGACCATCGCGCACATCAGGTAATGCCCGACCGATTATTACCGACATCGCATAGTCTAAATAAGACCGCTTTACTTCATCTTCAATATATACTTTGACAATATCTTCGCGATTTTCTTTCATCGTCATATTGATTTCGGATTACCTAATTAATAAAAATAAATTAAATAAAATTTGATATTTCATTATCAGGTTAATTAACATTACTCATTAAGAATATACTTAATTTTTATAAAATGTCAAGATGTATAGAAGTGAAAACAGCAAAATATAATTTTGCTTATTGATTATCAGAATGCTTAATGGTATTGATGGTAAGGTTATTGCTATTAATAATTTTACTATCGTCAGATATGTGTTGATGTCAGGTTAAATGCATTTTTTTGTTTTTGAAGAATTTAGATACTTTTTAATTGGTAGTGTCAAGGATTTTGTGTAAATTCTTTTTTCCCTGCCATAAGCGTTTTGTCTTCCATTGTTGGTTATATTTGTTAAAAACTGTATACACTATCTGAGCACAACTCCCATAATTAGCAATACTGCTTATTGGTCTTATTTGCTTCTAACTTCTGAAATACTTGCACTAAATTAAAGACCTTGACATCTCTTTAAATTTTTGTTATGATGTCTCAAAGTAAATTTATTTTTTATAGGAATTTTAATGAAAGTATTAAAATTACAAAAGAAAAATTTAAATAGTTACCTTCAGTCCTTACGCCAGTTTGGAGAGATTTACGGTCCGGTTCGTAAGGGCGAAAAGTTTATTTATGGTCATTTAGATGACTTAGATAAACTTGATTTAAGAATGGTCCGGACAATTCTGCCGGTTAAGAAGTTCTTAGTGCCACCGCAATTTGATACTTTTACTTTTAGTGGCAGTGATTATAAGCCGGAATTAGAAAATATTCCCCGGCGAGTTGTATTTGGAGTGCATCCGTGCGAAATTCACGGTTTATTAATTTTAGATAAGTTCTTTTTAGAAAGATTTCCTGACCCGTTTTACCAAGAACGCCGACGCAAAACCGCAATTTTAGGGTTATCTTGTGTGCCGGATGAGAAATGTTTTGCCAAATCAACTAATACTCATTATGTGGAATCGGGTTTCGATTTAGCGTTTAATGATTTAGATGACTTTTATTTGGTTTGGGTTGGTTCATCACTGGGGGATGATTTAGTTCGGTTGAGATTAGATTTGTTCGATGAAAATATTAAAGAAAAAGATTTAAGGCGATATATGGAATGGCGTGCTTGGCGGGATGCGCAATACAAACTCAATTTAGATTTAACTGCGATGCCGGATATTATGGAGTTAAATTACGAAAGTCCGATTTGGAATAAACTGGGTGAAAAATGTTTGTCGTGTGGTGCTTGCTCAATGGTATGTCCGACTTGTCCTTGCTATAATGTCACCGACCAGATAAGGCCAAACCAGAAAAATGGCCGGCGGATGCGCAATTGGGATTCTTGTATGTTTAAACCGTTTGCTTTAGTTGCCGGTGGTCATAATTTTCGTGAAGACCGCTCGCAACGGGTTCGCTTATGGTATACCCATAAATTGAAGGCATTCATTACCGAATTCGGCAAGGCGGCTTGTGTTGGTTGTGGAAGATGTATTGATACCTGCCCGGTTGATATTAATGTTAAGACCGTAGTCAAAGAACTGAAAGGTCGACCGATTGCATCAAAAACTTTTTTGAGTGTTAAAGAATAACGAGGATTTTCGAAAAATGCCAACGAGCGCACAGAAAAGACGGAGAATAAATAAAAAATGTAGTCAGAAGAATTTTGGGCAAAACGCTTAGATTAATGATAAGGAATTAAATTAATAGATAAATATGAAGCAAAATATTGAATTAACTTAGAAGACAAGTATGAATCAGAACATATATTTACCTGAACCAATGCGAATTGTGCGCCGATATGACCTTATTGAGGATGTTCGATTTTTCCAAGTCCGGCCATTGGAAATGGAACGCGCCCTCCATTTAAACTATCTGCCGGGTCAGTTTATGATGATATCTTTAGCCGGAGTTGGCGAAGCGCCATTCTCCATCTCATCCACACCGTCGAGACCAGGGCTATTAGAATTCGGCATCCGAAAAGTTGGAATCATTACCGAACAATTGTTCAAACTCAAAGAAAATGAAATTATTGGTGTGCGTGGACCTTTTGGTAATGGTTTTCCGATTGATAAATTTGAAAACAAAGATTTAATTATTGTTGTTGGTGGTTTAGGAGCAGTACCCCTTCGGTCGCTTTTGCTCTATACTTTAGATAACCGTGACCGCTTTGGCAAAATTTACTTCTTATACGGTGCCCGACGACCAGCGGAAATGCTCTTTCGTCGGGAATTTATGGAATTAAAAGCCCGCGATGACCTTTATTGTTTATTAACAGTGGATAAAGATGATACTGGCCGATGGACTGAACATATCGGCGTTGTCACTACTTTGTTTAAGCACTTAAAAGACATTAACCCAGAAAATACTTATGCTACGGTCTGTGGTCCACCCGTAATGTATAAATTTGTGATTAATGAGATTATTAAATTGGGAATCCCCAAACATCAGATTCTAATGACCTTAGAAAGAAGAATGCATTGTGGTGTGGGCAAGTGTGGCCATTGCGTCATCGGCTCAATCTATACCTGCGTTGATGGTCCGGTTTTTTCCTATTGGGATGTATTACATATGAAAGATTTAATCTAAAAAATTATGAGGAAAAATATTTAGACTATTATGGAAACGAATAAACTGAAGGTTGGATTTTATAATTTCTCTGGTTGTGCAGGTTGTCTTTTGACAATTATCAATTGTGAGGATAGTTTGCTTGATATCTTTACTGCCACAGAAGTTGTCTCGTTTTTGATGGCAAAAAGTGATAATATGGAAAAAGAGTTAGATATTGCTTTTATTGATGGCTCAATTACTACTAATGAACAGGAAGAATTTCTTAAAGAATTGAGAGCCCGAACCAAAAAACTTGTCTGTTTAGGCACATGTTCTTGTTACGGTGGCCTTCAGGCAATGGAATATGGAAAAGGTAATTGGCAAAAGCGTTTTCAAAAAGTATACGGCACAAAGCCGTTTTCCATTGTTCAAGCCTTTGAGTCGCAACCGGCGGATGCGTTTGTGCCCGTTGATTTTTATATTCCCGGTTGTCCGATAGATGCTGACTTGTTTCTTTATAACTATGCCCGATTAATCAAAGGATTGCCGGTCGATTTTCCCAAGACGCCGGTCTGTATTGAGTGTAAGTGGCATGAAAATGAATGTCTGCTCTTAAAAGATATTATGTGTTTAGGTCCAATAACCTCGGCTGGTTGTAAAGCTCGGTGTCCGACCGTAAATTTACCTTGCGTTGGTTGTTTTGGTCCTGCGGATGAAGGCAATTTGACTTCAGAATTTAATTTGCTTAAAGAAAAAGGCTTTAATCTTCCTGATATTGAACGGAAATTACGAATTTTTGGGGGAACGAAATTTATTAAAAACCTCAAGTTGAAATCAAGTAAAAAACCGCAATCTTAAGGCTTTAGATTATGGAAAAACCCAGTAAAACCAATCAAATTCGAATACCGGCCCTGGCACGAGTTGAGGGCCATGGCAATGTTTTAGTTGAGGTTCAAAGAGGCAAACTAAAAAATGTAAAATTAAATATTCCTGAAGGACCGAGACTTTTTGAAACTTTAGTTGTCAATAAGACGCCAAGTGAAGTTGTCAATATTGTTCCAAGAATATGTGCCATATGTTCGGTATCTCATCGTTATGCGGCAATTAGAGCTTTAGAACGGGCGTTAGATATAAATGAGACTAAAAGCACTAATTTATTAAGAACCCTGATGCATTATGGAGAAATGGTTGAGAGTCATGCTTTACATGCCTTTGTTTTGGCACTACCGGATTTTGTCGGCTACCCATCAGCAATTGCGATGGTGGATAAATTTGGTCCTCAGGTCTTAAAAGCATTAAAACTAAAAAAGTTCGGTAATTATGTTATGGAAGTTGTAACGGGACGCTGGACCCATGGCGAAAATGCTACGGTTGGTGGATTTGGCGCAGTGCCTTCTCGTCAGCAATTGTTAGACCTTAAACAACAAAGCGAAGCCCTAATTCCGGATGCAGAAGAATTGGTCGAGTTAATGCGCAATTTGCATTATCCGACTTCAATGGAAGATGGTATGGTCTTTATGTGCTTAAAACCGCCTACAGAGAAATATGGTTTTGTCGGCAATTCGGTCTTAATTTCAACTGGAGAAGAACATCCAATAGAAAGATATAAAGAATTAACTAATGAGCGCATTGTCGCACATTCTACTGCCAAAAGATGCCGGTATAATGATAAACCGTTTGTCGTGGGTGCTTTGGCAAGAATGAACCTTTTAGGAGAAAGACTTCACGGCAAAGCAGCAAATTGTTTTAAGCGCTGTTATAGTCTAAGTTGGATACGAAACCCATTATATGCGAATTTAGCCCAGGCAATTGAAATCTTATTCTGTTTAGAAGAAATTCCTAAGATAGTCGATGAACTTATAAAACGCGAGCCGACCTTAAAAACCGAGACCGCAATTAAAGAACCACCAACCAAAACCGGCAAAGATGTTGGTGCAGTCGAAGCTCCACGGGGAACTCTTTACCATTATTATGAAGTTAACCGGGGATTTGTAACCAATGCTAATATGGTTATTCCTACTACTCAAAACTTAGATGCAATTGAAAATCATCTGCGGGTCGCAGTCCAGAATTTACTGGGTAATGGTCGAGGTAAAGAGACCGAGAACTTAGAATTGATTTTAGAGATGATTGTTCGGGCTTATGACCCTTGTATCTCTTGTTCTGTTCATCTTGTGGATTTAGGAAACAAATAAAAACTTACCTCTATAGATAGAGACCTCAGAAAAAGTCAAGGATTAATATTTTCCATACTGAACTTATTAACTATTGCTCTTATTTTGTTTTCAGTTAGCACCGGAGCAATTTTTCAGAACACTCAAGTAAATCAATTTTACCCTAAAATAGAATCCTTTAGGAAAAATTGAAAATTTGGTATTTGCCAGAATGGTAAAAACACTGAAGTTTTGAGTGGTTTGCTTGACCCTTTCGGTGGTCTAATCTGCGGTCCTCTCGGCAAGCCCCTGGGTTGCCCACCGGTATGCCCCCTGGCTTGCCCCCCGGCTCACCCCTCGGATGTCCGATTATGTCATCTAACCTATTGTCTTTGAGATAATTAAATCATTTGCCTATAAGATAATCTACTGCATTCTCCAGTAGATTGACTGAAGGACAAC
>JAOABV010000011.1:37049-37655 GCA_026418155.1 candidate division WOR-3 bacterium
GTGATTTGAGTAGTTGCGGGTTTGTGGGTTCGGATTAAAATTATGTAAGATATAGAAATGTAGGACTTTTCTTGGCTTTAACTTTTTCGTCTCTTTCGTGTTTTCCTGATTAATTATACTACAGTTAGTGTTTAGAGCATTTCGTAATTTCGTCTCTTTCGTGCTTTCGTGATTAATTATTCTATAGTCAGTATTTAGTTTTGATGCTTTTGTGTTTTTCGTGTATTCCTGATTAATTATTCTCCAATTAGTGTTTAGTTTTATTTCTCTTGTGTCTTTCGTGTTTTCGTGATTAATTATTCTATAGTCAGTATTTAGTTTTGATGCTTTTGTCTCTTTCGTGTATTCCTGATTAATTATTCTACAATCAGTTTGAGTGCTTTCTGGTTAGTATTGTCTTGATACTTTAGGAAATAGATGCCTTTGCCAAGTTGCTGGGCTAAAAGGGTTATGGTGTAAATGCCAGGATGATGATATTCATTCTTAAGGGTCTTAACTAAACAGCCTGTTGCATTGTAAAGTTTGATTGCAACCTTACCAGAAACTAAAACCGCATAACGAATCGTCGCACTCTTTTTAATCGGATTAGGCACCACTTCAACCATC
>JAOABV010000012.1 GCA_026418155.1 candidate division WOR-3 bacterium
TTTTACATACTCCACACAGAATGCCGAGAAAGACTGGCAGTTGAGATGTTTCGCTACCGCTCAACATGACAAACAAAGTGACTTTTTGTATATTTTAACCTGTCATTCTGAGCCTTCTTCTCCTATGTCATTCTGAGCATAGCGAAGAATCCTAACCGCCAAAAAATATTTACAATTTAAGATTTTGAATCAAATGATATCTCAGCATATCCGACCTGCTTAAATAAAAATGACCCGTTGGATGATTTTTATGCGTTCAGTGTCATTTTTTAAGAACTATCGCATTTTATTCTTGACATAGCCATTTTTATATGTATAATTTAATTATAAGAATAAAGTTTGGCATCAATAATTTGATTTTCATAAAGGTATAGTTATGTTAAACAGCCAAAATCAAATACCAAAGTAGGATATAATGAGCGGTAATGAGTTCTCGTCATTAAGGAATAAAAGGAATAATATGAAAAACTTGAATAAGGTTATTAAAACTAAGCGACAAAGTGATGATAAAGGGATTACTATTATCGAACTTTTAGTTGTGATATTTATTATTGGTGTCTTTCTTTCCTTTTTTATACCGACAATGACTTCCCGGATTAGTAATAACGCTCGGGTAAATACTACCCGTCAGGAAATGGAACAGATAAGAAAAGCCATTGTGGGAAATCCGGATTTGGTTAGTGGTGGTGAACTTACTGATGTGGGATTTAAAGGCGATATGGGAAGATTGCCCCGCCATTTAATTGAACTGGCAACGCGTCGACCTGACACCACTTTATTCAATTATCCTAATAAGGAATCTTTGCCGATTTGGGACCCTTGGACAAAACATGGTTGGAAAGGACCCTATCTACGAGATGACGGTCAACAAGGCTTTATGAAGGATGCCTGGGGTGAGTATTATCAATTTTTCGTAGATACTAACGGCGACACGATTGGGTTAAAAAGTCCGGGAATTGATGGCGAATGGGATGCGCCTGGAACAGTCGGCGATGATATTAAAGTCTTATTTTGATTTATGCTCATGATGCCAAAGCGACTTATTATAATAAGGGGATTGTAAAAAATATAAATTTATGTTTAACCCACTAAAATATCTCAGAAACTTATTGCCCAGAAGATTTTTCCAAGAATTTGGTGCTTCAAAGTTTCATAATCTTTATAAGAAGAAGATAGAAAATAATAATCGCGGCATTCTCCTTATTGAGTTGTTATTTGTGATTATGATTATGGGACTTTTGATTGCCGGTGCAGTAAGAACCTGGGATGTAACAATTCAACAAACAAGATTTAACCAAACTGTTAAAGAACTTGAAGAATTATCAATGGCAATTGTGGGAAATCCTAATTTTTACACTGAAGGAAAACGGACTGACTTTGGTTATGTCGGCGATATGGGAAGTTTGCCAGATAGTTTAGCCGATTTGGTCCGAGCACCGAGTGGCGCAATTACTTGGCGAGGACCATATGTGAAAGTAAAGTTTAATGAAAATTTAGATGATTACTTGAAAGATGCCTGGGGAGATTATTATATATATAACCGGGAAAGTCTTTTCATCCGTAGTTACGGCGGTGGCACTATTCTAACACCCCAGACTTGGATCACAAGAAGGTTCGCCCGAGACTCAATCAGCCTTATAAGAAATATTGTGCAAGGCAGAGTTACGGATTTATTAAATAATCCTCCAGGGGCAGGTATCGATACCCTTTTTCTTTTAGTAGGAATTACCTATCCGATTAATAATGGAACTTCAATGGCAACCCAAATACGACATCCTAATGCACAAGGCAATTATACTTTAACTGATATTCCTCAAGGTAATCATCTAATGTTTTGTTTATATGATACTACGCCCAGTTTGGCCGATACTACGGATTATGTAGAAAAATATGGTTGTATTTATCCAGGAATAATTAACGAAGTAAATTTTCGATTGACCGTGGGATTTTAGAATATGAACTCACGCTACAATAAACAATTAAAAGGTATTTATCAGATATTGAACTCCGATAAAGGTGTTACACTAATGGAATTGCTGGTGGTGATTTTGATAATTGCCCTATTAGGTGCAGTCGCGTTTCGGACCATTGATGCTACAACCAATCAATCCCGGTTTGAGGCAACAAGAAAAGAAATGTTGGAATTAGTTAAAGGCATTATCGGCAATCCCGATTTATTATCTGATGGCGTGAGAATCAATTTTGGTTATGTCGGTGATATGGGAAAATTGCCCGATAGTTTATCAGCATTATTTTTACCTGAAGGCGACAATTGGAAAGGGCCTTATGTGTCTGGTCGTTTTAGTGAAGACCAAAAAGGCTGGTTAACCGATGCTTGGGGACAACCTTATGAATATGACAAAGCAAACCTTTTGATTAGAAGCACAGGTGGTCGACAAACGCTAACCGCAAAAATTATTGATGATACTAATGATTTGTTTAACAATTCTATAAGTGGTGTGATTACAGATATTACCGGCGGACCGCCTGTCGAATTAGCCAACAAAATACTTATTCGCCTTATAGTGCCAAGAGATGGTATTTTAGTCACTGAGACAACTCGACCCCGACGAGATGGATTTTATGAGTTTTCTTCTGTTCCGATTGGTTATCATTTGATGGTTGTAAAAAAAGAATTTGGTACTCAAGATAGTATTATTAGAATGGTATCAGTTCCACCGCGTTCCAAGATTGTTGCCGATTTTCGATTTGCCTCAGGATTTCGAGATAACTTGAAATATGTTGAAGGTAGTGCTAGTGCGTGGGGTGATTCATTAAATTGTATTGGATTTAGTGTTTTTAATAGTGGTGAGGCTGTTACGCTCGATTCTTTAGTCGTTATCCTTTTAGATACCACAGCATTTTATGAAAGTGTTAATTTTCAAGGAAGTGAAGTCTGGAATTATGCAGCAAGTGTCCCGCCAAGACGAGCCGGTAAAAATGATGTGGTTGCATTAAATCCGGCACCGACAATCAATACTAATAGCGTCGCGCGCTTTGATTTAATGAATTTTAAGAATCATCAAATAAATATTTATGCACCAACAGTGGTGATGTCCGGTATCAAAATCGCAATTAAATTTAGCGACGGCTCAATTGTTGAATTCACACCATAAATATATAAAAATTACTATGGAATGTAGTGCTAACTCAATAATTGAATTTATCCAGATTGAATGTCAATATAGGATATAACGGAAGTGTATAATATTTTGTGTAAATTTAGAATTGATATGTTCAAAATAAAGGTATATTTCCTTAATGATACAGAAGAACTCACCTGTAAAAAAATAATTTTACTATTGAAATTATCAAATAAATTTATACAATATAGCGTTTATGATAAATGTTCGAAAATTGATTAATCCTAAGATGATAAATATTGCTAAGGACAAAAGGGAATGTCTTAAAACTACTATGTTTTTGAGACGCCAAAAGAAACTTTATCCGACTGATGAAAGTAAAAAGATAAAAAGTAAATTATGTCAATTATCTGTAGCGATAATTTAATAAGATTGGAGGCAAAAATTGGATGTTAAGAATTTATTAGGTTCAGGTAGTAACGAAATTTTATCTATCGATATCGGCTCTTCAGCAGTAAAATATGTTAAATCAATAAGAGGCCGCATTTTTGATTATGGCGTTAGAGATATTGCTGAGATATTTGACATTCCCTCTATTTTGAAAGAATTAACCAAAGAAACCACACCTTCTCAAGTATATAGTTTTGTTTCTGGTCCAGCCGTAAGTATTCGTCAAGCAACTTTTCCCCGAATGTCTCCCAAAGAGTTAAAAGAGGCGATACTATTGAGATTAGAAAAATATTCGCCTTTTACCATTGAAGAATCAATTTTAGATTTTAGAGTTCTTTCTGATATTAAAGAAGCCGGTGTGGTCAAAGATAATGTGATGGTAGTTTCAGTTCGGCGCGATGTTATCTCAGAACATATTGCAACCTTCCGAAAAGCCGGTTTAGAGCCAACTGCGATATCAGTAGTGCCATTTGCTTTAGCAAGTGCAGTTCGAAGATTCGGTAGATTGCGTCCCAATGAGACCGTTATGGTAATAGATATCGGTGCCCAGTTTAGTAATATTATTTTCATTCGTAATCAAAAATTAGATTTTGCCCGGTCCCTGACAATTGCCGGTAATGCAATCACTGAAGCAATGACCGTCGCAATTATGACGGAAGATGGTGAATTGTCATTAGGTATTAGTGAAGCCGAAGAGATTAAGAAGCAATATGGTATTCCTTCGGAAAATTCTACCGAAAAATTGCCTTCAGGTATCGGTGTCAAACATTTATTGACACTACAACAACCGGTTTTAGAAAGATTTCGGGCAGAACTACTTCGGAGTATCGATTACTATCGACGGGAATTTGCTGTAGCTAAAATCGACCGCTTACTAATTTGTGGTGGCGGCGCCTTACTGAAAAATCTTGACAAGTATCTTGAATCTAATCTTGGGCTTCCCACTGAAGTATTTGACCCCTTTCGAAGTCACAATTTATACTTACGCAATCGTCCTTTTACCGAAGGGTTAGGTGTAAAATTAGTTGCGGTATTAGGATTAGTTTTTGAATATCCCGCAATAGAACTGTTGCCATCAGAAATTAAATCCCGCCGGATTCAACGCCGTGACGCTAAAATTGTCACAGGCTTATTTTTATTAATTATTCCGCTTCTTATTGTCCTTAATATCATTTTTGCTTTCCAAACGACAACGAAAAAGAGAAATGTTGAATACTATAAAAGAAAATTAAAAGCCTTCGAAATGGTTAATACCGAATATTTGGAATTAAAAGCCGATGTTGCCGAATTAGAAGCAAAACATAAGTCATTACAAGGTATTGTCGGCGGTGAAAGCAAAGCAGTGCCAGTTTTGCGCCAATTGAGTTATTTAGTTCCGGAAAATATTCAATTGAAAACTTTATCCCTGACTACACAAAAGGGAATAAATTTCACCGGCACAGTTTCAGGACAACCATTCCTTTTAGATTTAGATTTGACTCAGTTTATGATGCAATTAGAAGCGTCACCCTATTTTAAGAATGTTAAATTAGTAAGCAAAACACGAACTTTACTTCAGGGCGAAACAGTTTTAGATTTTGAAATAAATTGTCAACCCCAATAATTATATGAGCAATACTAAATCTGAGATAGCTGAGGAGGCGTAATGGAATTTTTGCAACGACGAGTTTTACTCATCGGTAGCGTGATCTTGGTTGTGATTATAATATTTTTTGTAATATTCTTGTATCGACCTCATTTTGCGCGACGCGCAAAAATTGAAGAACAAATTACTGAACTAAAAAAGCAATTGAAAGAATATGAGGCAATGGTAAAGGATATTGACCGATTACGCAAACAGGTCGTAAGTTTAGAAGATGCCCGCGCAGAATTTATGGCGAAGGTTGCCCCGCGCACAGAATTGCTGACAATCGTGCGCCAATTGATTAAATTGGCCGAACCTTACCAATTAGTATTTGTCGAAATTCATCCTCCGGGCTTAGATACCTTGAATTATACCGAGCGTCCAGAAACACCGGTGTCGCCTGTTCCTTTTGTTATTACGGTCCAAGGACGCTACATTGAAATTGGTCGGTTTTTGGAAAAACTCCGAGAGTTTCCCTATTATCTTCGAACTCCGGAGTTTGAAATTATTGGTAAAGATGAAATTCGTCCAATGGTCGAAGCCAAAATTTTAGTAAATCTGTATGCCTCAAGTTTAATTACTGCAAGCAAGTTATGAGCCAAATAATTTACATAGTAATGGTGTTAGAATAAATTTATGAGAAGAATAAATTTATGAGACGCATAATTCTTTTTATTGTTTTAGGTGTGTTAGTAATCTTTGCTTTCACTAGATTATTTTCGCGGCCTAAGCCCACAGGTGGCACAAAGAAAAAATCTTCATCTGATACTTTAGCAGTTCGGTCTCGGCGCGGGAAAACCGCCGGACAAATTAAGACGAAAACCAAAGAAGAACTGCGCGAGGAAAAAAGACGCGCCCAAAGAGCAGAAAGAGCTCGGCTAAGAGAATTAAGACGAAGACAACGAGAACTGGAAAGAATGCGTCGCCTGAGCCGAAGAAAAAGACGAATTCGTTCTAAAAGAGCAAAACAAATTTATGTCTTACGGGCAATAATGAAGATCGACTCAGAGAAATATGCACTAATCGATACAAGACGGATGACAATCGGCGAAGAAATTTCCGGTCGCAAAATTGTGGAAATCGGCGATGACCGAATTGTCATTGAAGAATTCGGTCGAAGACGAGAAGTCCGAATGGGCGAATCAATATTACCCTCGGTGCTGACGCAAAAACGTAGACGGTAGAACATAAAGATGAAACACAATTTCATTTTCATAAATTCTTAATAAGAAAGGAGTCCCTTGAGACAGAGAATATTATTAATTATTTTAGGTGTTGTAATTTTAATCGCACTGTATACATTTATCTTCCGAAAACCTAATCCGACTGTAGCTCGAGCCACAGTAAAAGCAAAAGCCCAAACCAAAGAAAAGGTCGCGTCAGTTAAAGAAAAAACCAAAACTACCGCAGAAGCAGTTAAAAAAATGATTCCTCCCCTTTCAGTCAAACCTGAATCCATTGTTGTGGAAACAGAGGCGGAAAAAGGTAAATGGGGAACCGACCCATTCGCACGCGGTTGGATGTTAAGCACTGAAATTACTGACTTGCGATTAAGGGCAATAACGCAAAGCGGAAATAAAGCCTATGCCCTAATCAATGACCAAATCTTAGAAGCCGGTGAAATGATCGCAGGTAAAAAAATTGTTGCGATTGAAAAAGACCGAGTGATTTTAGAACAAAGTGGCAGGACCTTTACCTTGATTTTAGGCGAATAAAGATTTTAGTTCCGCAATGATATATATCAATTTGAATACCATAGATAAAGATAATAAAATTTGCAATATTACTAAAAGGAGCTCAAATGAATAAAAAAATATTTATCGTGTTATTTAGCATATTTTTGTTATTTATCGGAAAATTATGCTTCGGGCAAACTACTGAAGCGCAACAAGAATTAACTTTAAAATCAATAAATTATGAATTACTTTTAGATAAAGTTCGAGTCACACTCGTGTGTAATGCAACACCTTCGGTTTCGCATTTTACCTTAGACGAACCAGAGCGGATTGTTATAGATTTATTTAATACTAAACCTACTTCTGATATTCAGGACCAAGCAGTAAATATTTTTCCAGTTCGAAAGATTAGTGTTACCCAATGGCAAGGGACTTCGACAATTACCCGGATAACGATTGAATTGGATAATAAAGCCGAGTATAATCTGCTACGAGAAAAAAATATGGTTGTGGTTGATGTCGATGTAAAAAAGCAACGGATTGTTGAACAACCAATTGTCGATACCGAGAAAAAGGTCTCAATGTATGTAAAAGACGCTGATATTGTTGACTTGTTGCGGATGATTGGCACTCAATTTAATATCAATATCGTGGTATCGCCAGATGTGAAATCTTCAATAACAGTCCGTTTAGATAGCGTACCAGTAATGAGTGCGATTGATGCTTTGGTCAAAGCTGCGGGCTGTAATTATGTGATGTATGAATCAGGTATTATGTTGGTGAAACCCAAGGGCCGACCAGTGCCGGGCGAATTTGATTCGAGAATTTTTGAATTGGATTATGCTGAAGCAACAGATATTAAGGATGTTCTAAAACTTGTCTTGTCTGACCGAGGAACATCAGAACTCATCTTTCGCCGAGTCGCAGACGGTGGCGGTTCGAAAAGAACCGCAGCAATTCTTGTTACCGATTATCCGGAATATCTGGAAAAGGCTGCGGCAGTAATCGCTCAGTTAGACCAACCATCAACGCAAATTGCCATAGAAGCAAAGTTTATTGAAACAACAATGAGCACCGATAATATGTATGGTATTGATTGGTCACTACGAACTGCGGTCACCCCTGAAGTTCCAAGACCCGGCGAAATGGCAATGCCAGTAAGATTTTATGAATTAGTAATAGGAAAACTTTCCTTAAGTCAACTTTCATTGGCATTAGAAATTATGCAGAGCGAAGGTAAATCGAGATTAATTGCTAATCCCCGAACTATTACGCTTGATAATCAAACCGCAGAAATAAATATGGGTATTTCGGTGCCAGTTCGTTCTTTACGAGTTGACCCAGAAACCCGAGAACGATTTTATGTTTGGTCTGAACGATTTATTCCGATAGGTCTAAAAGTCACACCACATGCGACAAGCGACGGTATGATTAATATGACAATTGAACCAAAAGTTGAAGCGATAATTGGTTATGAAGGAACACCAGAAGACCGGCGACCGATTATCACCCGACGCGAAGCCAAAACCCAAGTTATGGTTAAAGATGGTGAAGTTGTTGTGTTAGGTGGATTAATTAAAGATGAAGAGTCAAAAGTGCGAAGTAAAGTACCAATTTTAGGCGATATTCCCATTTTAGGTAAATTATTATTCAGCCGAACCCAAATTACAAAACAAAAGAGCGAACTGATAATTTTTATTATACCGCAAATTGTTAAAACTTAAAAATATCGCTCAAAAGATTAGGATTAGATAAAAAGTTCGACAAGCAAGTAAACTATAATCAAACACAAAACATACCTTAAAATTGACAATAATTTTTTTTATCTTTGGAACTATAATTGGTAGTTTTCTTAATGTCTGCATTTACCGAATACCGAGACATAAATCAATAATTAAACCCCGTTCATTTTGCCCTTACTGTCAGACACCAATAAGACCTTATGATAATATTCCAATTTTAAGTTACATAATATTAAAAGGAAAATGTCGACATTGTCAAAAACCGATTTCTTGGCAGTATCCCTTGGTTGAATTTCTCACTGGAATATTATTTGTTCTGCTCTTGCTAAAATTTGGGATATCGTTTTCGATGTTGAAGTTCATTGTACTTACTTGTTTGTTAATTGTTGTAACCTTTACCGATTTATCGCATCAAATTATTCCTAATGTAATTTCTTTACCAGGGATAGTTATCGGTATACTTTTTAATATTTCGAATTTATTTAATGTATTTATTAGCGCAATATTAGGTGCTGGTATTCTGTGGATGTTTCGTCAAGCAGGTATTTGGGTTAAGAAACAAGAGATGATGGGGTGGGGCGATATAAAATTGGCAGGAATGATTGGTGCTTTTTTAGGAATTGAGACAGGTCTTTTAGCATTATTTTTAGGAGTCTGTCTGGGCGTTATTATTTGGACCTTGCTTATCATCATAAAGGTTAAATCACGCAGAGAATATATTCCGTTTGGCGCCTTTCTTGCCCTTGGTTCAGTAATTGCGGTTTTTTTTAGTCAACAGATAATATCGTGGTATCTGAACCTATTCAGAATCCAAAGATTATAAATAAATTAGATTTCTTTTGTTAATTCCAGAAATCGTTTATAAGGAATTGCAGTCCAGGATTCAGATTGGACAGCACCTGAAGCCAAACTAATCATCGCAACTTTTGCGGCATCTTCTTCATTGGGGGCTTCATAAATATCTAAAAAATCATAAGGTCCTAATAAGGCATAATGAGCAACAAATTTTACTTTGGGACATTTCTCTTTAATTTGTTTAAGCCAGGTTCGGCCGATTTCAAATCGGTCTTTGACTTTTTTAGTTAATTCTGGTGATAATTTTGTTAATAAAATATAAGTTGGCATAGCCCCTCCTTCTCAGTCTTCAATAGACTGAGTTAATAATTTCCCGGTATCATAGGATACTTTTAATAATTTCTCTTTATTACTATCCGGTCGGTCCGAATGGGTCATTTTAATTATTTTTATGATTTCTAAATTTATATCCTGACACCAAAACTTAATTGATGCTAAAGCAGGTTTTATATCCTGAGAACAATCAGCCACCCAAATAAAAATACCTTTTTTGCGGTGTTGGATGCGCCGAATAAATTGTAATTTACCAGAACCAGATTTTTTTATTTTTGATAAGCAATTACATCGGTCAATCATCAATTTAGTTTGACTTGAAATCGTCTCATAATACGCCGGCGTCCCCAAAACGATTCCGTCAACTGTCTCAAACAGTTTATATAATTTTGTCATGCCGTCTTTATAGAAGCAGTATTGAGGAAAAGGATGCTTATCACAGGCTTGGCAGGGCTTAATAATTAAATCATTTAAGTAAATTTTGGTTGTGCTAGCTCCAGCGGATTTTGCGCCATCTAATACCTTTTGTACCAATTGGTCTGTATTTCTTCTTTTACGAGGACTGCCGACTAAACCAAGAATGCGAATTTTTTTCATTTGTCTTACATCAGGCTAAAAATTAAGATTTAATACATTATCAATAATAAGATTTTTCATTTATAAATATTTATAAATATCTTGAATTGTTTCTAATAAAGGAACAATACGAGCCAAAATGTTTGAATCAATATGATGTTTATGCGTAATCATTGCGGTTTGGATATCTTGTATCTTATCATCAAATTCGACTAAGGCATTAATCAAGTCTTGGTCATCTGAACTCTGCATTACTCTTGGAATTAAATCAAGTCGGATCTGATTCACATCCCATTTGATTGTATTGTAATAATCAATCACTGGCTGCATCAATATTTTATTATCTTGTAATAGATTTTTAATTTGTTCAGTTATATTATTTAAGGCGTCAATTACTTTCAGATTCGGCTGGTCACGATTTTCTAAGATTGCCAATATTTCTGGACAACGCGATAATGGCAAATGATTAAATAGTTCGAGGATTATATTACTGAGATGATGAGAAATTGTGCGATGTGTCAATTCTCGGACTCGCGCCCAGCGTCTTTTTCGTTGGTTTTCAGTTAACCGGTCAACTAATAAGACCGCAACAATCACGCCGATAAACAAACCAGCCATCTCAGCCAATATATTGATAGCATAATCTTTTACATTTAATGAGAACCCTATGATAATAAAAACTAATGCTAAGACTATCAGCACTAAGATAAATAGACTATTTTTCATCGAGTGTTTAGATCTCCGGCAAAACTGTGATTCAACTTAATAAAGTATTTTGATAAATATACCCTGTCGACTACCAGCATATTTAATTTGATTTTTTACTATTCAGTCAAATAAGGTGTTATTATAGTTATTAATCAGGCATTGCTATTAGAAACCGTAGTCACGAACACATTGAGTAACATCACTTCTGAGTTCGTTATTATCTGTACGGACTCAAACATTATCGGCATCTGTGGATATTACAGCAATCGGTATTTTGACAATTCTTTAAGTGACATTCAAATGGAAATAAGAGAAATAGGAGGCGAGAACACAAATATTACACATAGCGGTTTTAGTTCTTAATAGAGAATAAATCTTTTCGTAAGATATGATTCAATTTAAGTTTCTTTGTCTTTCTTAATAAAAGGGGTCAATAAGTCAATTGGAATGGGAAAGATAATTGTTGAGTTTTTCTCGGTAGCGATTTCAGTTAAAGTCTGAAGGAATCTAAGTTGTACTGAGACTGGGGTTTGGGCTAAAACATTAGCTGCATCGCGTAATTTTTCTGCGGCCTGAAATTCACCATCGGCATGAATAATTTTTGCCCGGCGCTCGCGTTCGGCTTCGGCTTGACGGGCAATAGCACGACGCATTGTTTCTGGAATATCAACATGCTTTACTTCCACCATAGAAACTTTTATTCCCCAAGGGTCAGTTTGCTCATCAATGATTTTTTGTAAGCGATGATTAATCATTTCCCGTTTGCTTAATAAGTCATCTAATTCATATTCACCTAAAACACTACGAAGGGTTGTTTGAGCAATTTGGGATGTAGCATATCTATAGTCTTCAACTTCTACCACTGCTTTAGCCGGATTAAATACCCGAAAATAAGCAACTGCATTCACACTTACGGAAACATTGTCCCGAGTGACAACATCTTGAGGTGGAACATCTAAGGTTATGACCCGTAAACTGATTTTTACCATTCGGTCAATAAAAGGAATGAGAATAATTAACCCAGGACCTTTAACTCCAATGAGTCGACCTAATCGAAAGATAACACCGCGTTCATATTCGCGCAAGATTTTTATCATTGAAGAAATGATTATTAAGATAATGATTACTAAAATAATAATTGAATACATTTCGACTCCTATCTTTTTAATGGCTATTAAGCATTTTTAGTTTTAATATTTTAATGCAATTGATTATCCCTGTCAATTGATAAATTTTTAACATATCAAGTCTAAATTTACACAAAATATTATACACTACCGTTTTATGGATATGTTTTATTTTTTAATAGACATCAAACATTGTAAGGCAAAGTTTCTATGGAAAAAGAATTCGTTCCAGAAACTTGTTGCGACCGATTCTTACTGTATTGCAAACTTTAGGTTTAATCAGGAAATTGTTATATTTAAGGCTGTTCTAAGATATTTTTGATAAGCAATAATTCTTTTTGAATCCATAAGAGCGTTTCTTGAATTTTTCTTTTAGGCTGGGCTTCAGAACTTGTGGCTAATTTGCGTTTAATGCCAGAGAGTGTAAGTTTTTCTTGATTGCGGAAATGTTTTATTAGTAAAATTTTTTCAATGTCCTCTTCGGAAAAGATACGACGGCCGGCAGAATTTTTGGGTAATTGGATTCTAAATTGTTTCACCCAAAATTTTAGGGTTGGAATTGAGACCTTGGTGCGATTTGACACTTGCTTGAAAGTGTAATACTTTTTCTCCAAATTCATAAAAACTCCTTGTGTTAAAAGTATAAAAGCTATAACTAATACTTTTTATGATATCTTTGCTTCATCAACATTTGTTTTGTTATTTTCGGTTATTCAGATTCTGATTTTAAGGGTCGGCTCATTAATCGACCAATACTTTCTTTTATAATTGTCTCAATAGTCCTATCTTTGATTGGCTGAGAAAGAATTGTAAATACTTCATTAATCACCGGAAGGTCTAAATGCATTTTTGTACTGAGATTTTTTGCCGAAGTTGCGGTTGCAATACCTTCAGCAACACCGGTTAAAGAATTGATGAGCGAAGAAATCGGTATACCTTGGCCAAGTTTTTCACCAATATAGCGGTTGCGAGAATATGGTGAATAGGAAGTAACGATTAAGTCACCTATACCGGCAAGTCCGGCAAATGTCATTGGGTTAGCATTCATTGCAATACCTAAGCGAGTCATTTCTGCCAAACCCCGTGTCAAAAGTGCCGCTTTAGCATTTTCGCCTAATTGAAGACCGTCACAAATTCCTGCAGCAATCGCAATGACATTTTTGATTGAACCACCTAACTCAGTGCCAACTACATCTGATTGAGTATAACAGCGTAAGTTTTCATAAGAAAACAGTTGCTGAATTCGGAGGGCAATATCCTGATGGGATGAAGCGACTACTAATGAAGCCGGTAATCCTAAAGCAATTTCATAAGGAATCCCTGGACCAGCAAGAACCGCAATTTTAGCATCGGGAAAGAACTCTTTAATAATTTCGGACATTCGCTTATAAGTCTGGTTTTCAATTCCTTTAATTGCACTTACCCAAATAACTCGGTTATCAATGCGAGTAGCAAAAAATTTTGTCAGCACATTTCGTAAGGCTTGAGATGGAACGGCTAAAACAATAATTTCGACTGAGGCCAACACTTCTTCTAAATTATTGGTTATCGTAATATTTGAAGGTATGGTAATAGTATCAGGTAAATCTGGCAGCGTTCTTTGACGGATAATTTTTTCATAACGTTCAGCAGATGCTTCCCACATAGTAATTTGGTGGTTTTTACGATTTAAGATTAAAGCCAAAGTTGTTGCCCAGCGACCAGCACCAATAAAGGATATGTTCATTGCGGTATCTTCTTGCGTAGAGAAAATTTCGGCTCGGTTTTACTGAGCAATCGTCTAAAATTAGTCCGATGGCTGATAATAATTAATAAAGAGATAGAGATAAGGCTAAAGAAAAGTTTTGTGTTATCTGAATATAAGATTAATGTCGTAATGGGCAAAGAAAGGGCAAAAGAGACCGATGCCAATGAAACATATGAGAAACTAAAAAAGATAACAACAAATATGATAATGCCGACAAATAAGACTAAAGGTTTTAAGGCAAGAAGTGCGCCAATGGTGGTTGCAACACCTTTACCACCTTTGAAACGCAAAAAAGGGGTGAAAATATGTCCTAAGACTGTGCCCAGGGCAACAATTGCAGGTATCAATTCGAAATTATTAGCAAAATAAGTTGGCAAAAAGCCTTTGGCAACATCCAAAATTAAAACCGGCACCGCATATAAAGGACCTAATGCACGGTAGACATTAGTAAAACCAATATTTTTACTGCCGTATCTTCGAATATCAATTTTTTTCAATCGACTAATAAGAAACCCAAAAGGAATGCTGCCAATTAAATAACCGATGATAAGTGAAACAAAATATATTGGAAAAATGCTGTTGCCAATAGGAAATAGAATAATCAGAGGCATAAGCTATGAGTAATTAAATTTAATAATCCATTTAATTATAAGAGATTATTTGTATCTTAAATATCATTTGGTTATCTATATTACTTTAGAATAATTAAAACAATAATGGTTGTCAATGGAGAATTCAGTGACATCTCGGAAAAAGTGCTACTCGAATCACAAGATGATACAGTCTCAGAATTTCAAAAGAACTTTTATGAAAGTTTTTGTAACAAGATATAAGAAGATAGCAATAATTAATATTGTGATGATTAAAACATTAGGCAGGGGGCTAGGGTAGGGCTAACCCAGCCCAGACCGATTGTTAGTATTTTGCTAATACTGATTTGGCTCATAAACCGCATAGAAGGTCGCATACCGGTTATTGTCAGTTGCTTATCTAAATACCTTACAGTCTTTATTCTTATAAGTTTATGCATTTATATCGTTTCTTGTTTAATAGGTTATTTGGGGAATGATTTGAGAGGAAATCTGAAGTTGTAACAGATAGGAATCATCTCAGAACCTTAGTGTCAATAAAATTTATTTGGAGCCTTCAGAAAAAATCCATTGAAGCCATTGTTGGTACAGAAAAATTATAAGAAACATTCAATATTTTCGATACTTCCAGTAACAAAATTGATTTTCGCAGAATTATTTTATTTAGTTTATCTGAGCGATAATGTGATAGTAAAAATTAAAATTCAAAATGGAAATAGAATAAATATATCTTTATATTTGATAATATGCGATAATATGACATAAATCATTTTCTTTTATTAAATGAAGTTGAAAAATTTTTGATACTCTATAATTTTTGATTTACCTAAAAGTGATGCTGTTTTAATCAAAATATATTTGGAATCAATCTTCTATTTGTTAAATAAAAATCTGTCTTAGATGAGATTAAATTTGCTCATTATTAAGAGAAAAAGTTCAATATAAATTGTAAAAGTTAAAATAATAAAAATTATCAAATATAACTAAATTTTTGACTATAAATTGGAAAAAAACAGAGCGGAATTAGGCTTTTCGGCTTTTAATACCAAATTCAACCATTTCTCGTAATGCCCGTGGGTCAAAGGCATTGGCTAATGCGGTGTCAAAAGTAATTTTGCCGGCTCGATAATGTTCAGCCAGCGCCATATCAAAAGTACAACTACCTTCGGAAATGCTGGAATGAATTGCAGATTGAAGGTGTTCGATTTTGCGTTCGCGGATGAGGTTTCTTACTGCTGGAGTTGCAACCATAATTTCAAAAGTTCCGATGCGACCTCTTCCGGTAGCACGTGGCAATAACCGTTGGGCAAATATGGCTAAAATCGAAATTGAAAATTGGATTCGAATCTGGTCCCGAATCTCCGGCGGAAAGACATCAATAAATCGAGTAACAGTTTCGGCAGCATTGGTTGTATGAAGGGTTCCAATAACCAAATGGCCAGATTCCGCTGCCCAAATTGTGGCTTCAGCAGTGGCTACATCTCTGATTTCGGCAACTAAAATTACATTCGGATTAGACCGTAACCCTTTCATAATGGCTTCGCGAAAAGAAGGAACATCAACACCAACCTCTCTTTGGGTAACAAGTCCTTTTTTATGCTGATGGATAAATTCAATCGGGTCCTCAATTGTCAAGACATGCCGGGGACTTTCTAAAATATAATCGACAAAAGTTGCCTGGGTTGTGGTTTTACCAGAACCAGTTGGTCCAGTAACTAAAATTAAACCATGAGGTCGGTCAAGCAATGCTTTTATTCGGGGAATTTGATGAGGTAAAAATCCAATCTCCTCAAAGGGCAAAATCTTGTTGGGAATGAGCCGAAGGGCTAAGCCATAATATCCTTTTTGGCGATAAATTGCAACTCGGAAACGAGCAAGGTCCTTGTAATTTAAGGCAAAATCAGCACCTCCATCTTCAGTGATGATATCTTTTAATTGAGGAGCATTTTTTATGGTAATGTCTTTGAATCGTTCTGTAATCTCCGGTGTTAATACTTCTTTTCTTTCCATGGGATGAAGGATACCATCGATACGAAGAGTCGGTGGCCGGCCGACAGTTAAGTGAAGGTCCGACGCATTGCGTCTAATACATTCTTCTAATAATTCTTCAAAATAATCAATATCACTCATAAAATTTATTGCTATTCAAAAAATATCACTAACTTATTATTTTATTAAATTATATAATATAAATAAAGAATGTCAAGAATTTTATACGCAAAGTTCTGAAAAGAGTTACTTAAACCATTTGCGGTAACACCACATATGGAAGAAACCGCAGATAAAATAAGAAAATATTTAGCATCTTCAATTTATTCAATAGTAAGAATTGACTTTGTCAGGGTTCTCACTACACTTCCAAGAATAAAATTAAATTTCGCAGAATTTCTATCCTATAACTGCAGATTGAGGCATATCGAATTTTAACATTGAAAACATTTTGTATTTTTGCTAAACATTATACGGATTTATCAAACATTTTACTCGGGAATTATTTTGCATAATGATTCAATCACAAGAAAATTTCCTCATATGGTTTTATGTGTTTGAAAATATTTTGGGATATGCTTATGCCAATGTTTATAAAATGACCTCTGGGGTATTCTGATGTCGTCTTAAAATGTCGTCTGCTAATCTCTCTAATGCTTTGAAATCATCGGTTTTGGGGTAACCTTTAATCAGGATTGGCTCAATTAGTTCTATTTTTAAGTTATTCGTCAGGCTCGTAATTATTTCAAGCATTTTTCCACCCCAACCGTAAGAACCAATCACTGAGATAAATTTTAATTTTGGTCTTAAAAGATTAGTTAGATAGACCGCATATAGCACTTCAGGATGCGGACCAGTTAAGACTGTTGGCGAACCAATAACAACGGTTGCTGTGTCAACTAATGCCATTGCTAATTCGCCAATATCCGTTTCAATAAGATTAAATGGTTTTACAGTAATATTTCGTTCAATTAATGCATTTACGAAATAGTCGATCATTTTTCGAGTTGAACCATGCATCGAGACAAAAGGAATTACTACTTCATTTTTAACCTTATCCGACACCCATTCTTTATAAGCATTCAAGATAAACTCGGGATTATGATAAACAGGACCGTGGCTTGGTGCAATCATTTCAATTTTTAAGTTTTCTATCTTCTCTAAATGTTTGGCAATATGCGAACGAAATGGCATCATTATTTCAGCATAATATCTTTTTGCTGAAGCATAGACTTTTGCAGTATCAGTTGCATATAAATCGCTTGTGGCCAGATGGGAACCGAATAAATCGCACGGAAAGAGAATTTTATCTTCTCTTAAATAAGAAAGAATTGTCTCAGGCCAGTGAACCCAAGGTGCGTAGATAAATTCAATAGTTTTATTACCGAGTGAAATTATTTGTCGGTCATCAATGGTCATAATCCGATGTTCGGGGATTAAAAGTAAATCCATCAGCATTGTTTTACCTTTTGGACTCGTAACAACTTGGGCTGAAGGATAAAGTTCTAAAACTCTGGGGATCGCACCTGAATGGTCTTGTTCCGCATGATGGGAGATTATATAGTCGATGTGTTTAATATTGAGTGCTCTTAAATTATTGATAAACTCTTGCTCTTGTCTGGGGTCAGAAGAATCAATTAAACAAGTCTTATCTTTACCTTTTATAAAATAAGCATTATAACTTGTGCCATCCGGTAAAGGAATCAACTCATCAAATAATCTTCGGTCCCAATCAATCGTTCCGATGGCATAAATATCTGGTTTAATTATTCTAATCGGCATTATGCTTCCTTTTCAAATTGGTCTTTGGTGGCGCCACAGAGTGGACAAACCCAATCATCCGGCAAGGCGGAAAAAGGAGTGCCGGGTTTTATCCCAGATTCTGGGTCGCCTTTTTCTGGGTCATAAATATAACCACAGACAGTACAAATATATTTATCCATTGTTTTCACCTCTTTTTCGGTTTGTTGGTTAGTTTCTTTAATATAAGTTGGTGCGGTTTTAGGTGATTTGCCTCTTTTTATTTGATGATAATATGCATAGGTCATCGGTTCAGCATCTTTGAGTATTTCCGCATCAACAATTTTCCCAATAAACAAAGTATGGGTTCCAATATCCAAACTATTTATAACTTCTGCTTCGAGATAACCAATCGTATTATCAAGCACTATCGGTGCTTGGGTCTTACCAATTTTATATTTAGTATCTTGAAATTTATCAATATCACGACCGGACTTAAAACCGAATTTTCCAATTAAAGTCATCGGCGTATCTTGTTCTAAAATTGAAATCGTAAAAGTTTTACTATCTTGAATGTACTCATGAGTCAGATTCAGTTTATTAATACAAATTCCGATAATTGGTGGTTCTGAAGTTAACTGGCTGGCAACATTAGCAATCTGGCCATTAAATTTTCCGTTCTTTTGAGAACTGATTATGTATAAGCCGTAACTAATTTTATGGAAAGTATTTAAATTCATTTTCCTAATATTTTATGTTATGTTGTATATAATATTCCAAGTAATCAACAATCTTTAACTCCATTCTAAAAGTCTTCTTTCACCTTCAATTTTTTTAATGTCTGTTATATCCTGACTAACCTCTAAACAGCCTAAATATTTGCCTTCTTTACGAATTGCAAAATAGCGGATATAGATTAACCGATTGTTAAGGTTAATCCAGAATTCTGCTGTATCTCGTTTGCCATTGCGAAAATTTTCTAAGATCTGATTAACAATATGAACGCTCTTTTGGGGATGACAATTTTGAACTTTTCGTCCAATTACTGCTTTGGTTCTGGGAAAAATCCGTTCTTTGGTTTGACTAAAATATCTCACGGTATCTTCAGCATCAACAAAGGTGATATCAATCGGTAATGTGTTTAATAGTGTTTCCAATTCATCTTTTGAAAAACTTCCGGTTTCAAATGTTATTATATCTTTATCCTTTAATTCAGCACTAACTTTTTTATCTTCGCCGATTGGCGTTTTTGCAGATTCCGGGGTGAAGCAACAATAACCTAACTCGTCAAATTCTTTTCTTATCTCTTTCCATTCATTTTCAGTAATGACTTTAAGTCCCGTGGGAAACAGAATGTTATTTTCTTTGTAAAAATGGTTAGAGAGCATTTCAACTAAAGACAACGCATTTTCTTTTAACTGTTGGCAGAAGTCTTTGAAATCAAGATTTAATCGATTATCAGTGATGTGATAAATGTTTTTCTTTATTCCACGAATCTTATCGTGCTCTTGCCACATAATTGCTGGTGGTTGGGTAATGCCATGTTTTTCTAAATAAGGAAATAAGACATTCTCTTCTCGGAGATAATGGCTTTCTGAGTCCTTCAGATGTTTTATAATATGTTGTAAATGTTCTAACTCTTTATCACTTTTGATTCTTTCAGCAATACTTTTTAAGCTTTCGGCATTCTGTAATAATATCTTATGTTCTTCCATTAGAATATGAATTGGGTGTCCTGCTGGTGATGTGATTTGCTCTTTTTCTAAAGATTCCTTAAATAAAGCAATATGGATATCACACAACTTTTGAATTTCTTTTGGGGGTAGTCCTTCTTTAATCAGTTCTTCTTCAATCTGGGCAACTTCTTCTGGAGATGTATCTTGAAGAATATTCTGGAATTCTTGTTTGATTTTTATTGGGTTTTCGCCACAATGCAACCTTTTTATGATGTCTTTGAGAATATCTTTTTTATTAGTTTTTCCGCTCATTCCGCCTCCAACACATGTTTTATTTTTTCAACAAATACTGGTTCAGGAACCAAACCCTCAAATTGGACAGTGTCATTAAGCACGGTTTTCGGTACTGCATAGACATTATATTTATGAGCCAGATGCGGAAACTCGCTGGCTTCAATCATTTCCGCAGTAATATAAGAGCTTTCCATGGCCACTTTATGAGCAAGTTGCACCATTGGCGCACAGTAAGGACATGTTAGGGTAACAAATACCTGGATTTTTATCGGTTTATTGACATTTCTCAATATCTTTTTTGATTCAGCCGATAAACCAGACTCTCGATGGGAGACAATTTTTATTGCCTCAATGAGCGAAGTGAATTCATAACCAAAAGGAATACCGTAAAAATAAATTCCATAATCATCGCGGTCACTCTGAACAATCGTGGCAGGAATTTTATCAACTTTATATTTGTCTGCGATATTTTTGTCTAAAGTAAAGTTATAAATTTCCAAAGAAATTTTCTCTGAAAGATTTGCAATCTGTTCCATTAATCTTCGATTTTCCTCGCAATACTGACATTCCAATTCTTGAGTAAAGACAATCAGTTTTACTTTACCAGTAAGATATTCAAATTCTTTTTTTACTTGATTTAATATTGCATCATTTAATATAGGCATAATTACTCCTAACAATAAAAAACACAAATAGTTCTTGCATCTGTTTAATTAATTAGACATTATAAATTAATAAACGATTCTAACAAATAATTATAATGGAAATAGGAAAAATGTCAAAAGTTTTGGAAAATGAACTTGGGGTGGATTGTGTTAAATAAAATAACTACTTTTATTTACTTTTTAATTTGATATTTTTGAGTAGGAACATAAAATAAAATCAGTTGAATATTTTCAAGAGTAATTTTTAGCAATTTATTTAATAAAATAATAGTTTTCTCCTTTTTATGCCTTAATACGAAAGAAAAAACATTGACAATTATTAAATTTTTCATTAAGATATGTGTAATTAATGAGTTTTAGTATTAGCAGCGGTAAATACAGCACTAACACCCGCAAGGGTTATCAATTATCTTTTTATTGCACCGAACTAACCCACGGTCAAAATGACCGGGTAGGAGGATAAATGATACAATACAAATCTCCTATATTGTTGTTTCTTATCTTGTGCGTCGGATTATTTATAATAGGATGCGGACGAATGCCACCTGAACCTTACTGGACCTGGACTAAAGAAGATTCGACCGCAATCCAGACTATTGTTAATGCTTGGCGCGATACATTTAAAACTACTTTTGAAGATACCGTGATAAATATTACATATTATTTGGAAGGTGACCGCGACACTTTGCGAAAAATTATGAGACGAGATCTAAGAAGTTTTTGGATGATTCCTCATTACTGGCCCAGAGCATTTAGACATAATGTATCTAATTATCAGATGGTCGATAGTTTCATCGCAGTTAAAGACACAACTGTAATGGTCCGCCTTATGGAAAAAATGACCGGTAAAATTATCATCTATACTGATTCTTTTACTCAATATCTTCGCGATACCAATATTGCTAATAATATCTATCCGGTTTATGCGACGACATTCTCTTATGGCGACTCAGTTATAGAGAACGAATTTAAGGCAGTTTCAGTAAGACATTTGCATTTTGATAAAAAGAGCGGGAATTGGGAATTGAAAAAGATAACTGGCGGAGCACGAATTTTCTCACCAACAGAGCAAGATTACGAACCTTATTTAGGACTATGCACGCTACGAACTAGAACTAAGACTTACCCAATATTTCTAAGGCCAGATACACTCAAATATGGGATTCAACGACTTTATGAACTGGATAGTGTAATGAATTTCCCAATTTCGGATTCAAATAGTTTTACCGTAAGGTTATTTCCTTATGAAGCAACTGCAACAAATTACTTAGGTTATTCTCCAAGAATTGGCTTGATATTCTTACACCACAAGGGTAAAAGGTATGATATGCGAATTCCATATGCGACACAATTGTCCCTTCCTTTCACTTTAGGATGGAATTCAGTGATTATTGAAATTGTGCCATGGGAACGGCTTTTTACTCGTAGCGGTTATAACTCGTTTATGTGGTCATTGCCCATAAAAATCAAACCTTAACAGGAGGCGATGATGAAAATTAAATATCAAACAAATATTAAAAATACATTCCGCTTGCCGCTTGCCCGTTTTGGGCATTCCGCTCTTCGCTTTTTTGCGATTTGCGGGTTACTGTTAGCGGTTAGCGGTTTATTTGCGGGTGAAACAGGTCGGATAATCGGAAGAGTTACCGATGCTCAGACCGGTGAAGCCTTAGCCGGGGTTAATGTGATTGTTGAAGGCACTGAACTTGGTGCTGCAACTGATGCTGATGGAAGATACCTTATCACTAACGTACCACCGCGAAAACATAATGTGACCGCATCATATATCGGTTATGAGCCGATGACCGTAAAAGATGTTATGGTTATTATTGACCAAACCACGACAGTAGATTTTAAGTTAAAACCAACTGTAATTGCAATTGATAAACCAGTTATTGTTCAAGCCGAAAGAGAAATGGTCATTAGGACGGCTGTTGCTACTACACGAACTGCTTCAGCTGAAGAGTTTAATCGCCTGCCGGTAAATGCCCTGACTCAATTGGTAGGTCTTCAGGCAGGTGTTAGGCAAGATGAGACTCGCGGTTGGACTCATATTCGTGGCGGTAGATATGATGATGTCTCTTATTTGATTGATGGTGTTGCCGCACGAGATGCGATTTATGGTGTGCTTTGGTCAAGTCCTAAACCAACTACAGAAGCAATTCAAGAAGTAATAGTTATTACCGGTAGTTTTGACCCGGAATATGGTGAAGCAATGTCTGGTATTGTTCAAGCGGTAACTAAAGAAGGTGGTACTAAAACGAGTTCTAAAATTAAATATACCACAGATGAGATGTTTCCTAACGATGATTTGAATTTTGGCTATAATCAGTTACAATGGACCCTGGGCGGACCAATTCCAATGTATAACCGGATGCGTTATTTTATCTCAACTCAATATCTTAAGACTGATGATTCTCGAGATGCTCAATACAAACTTCCGGCACCAAGAGGCGAATATGCGATTGAAGGTAAATTAACTTATAATTTGCCCAAGTCTTTTCCTTTAACCCGCGAAGGATTAAAATTGACGGTTGATGCTCATCATTCAGTCTATCAATGGCAAGCATATAGTCATGCCTGGAAGTATTGGCAGCAAGGATTGCACGCTAACCGAGTGCGTTCTTATAAAGCGAATTTCCATTTGAATCATATGTTATCACCCAAAGTCGTCTGGACCTTAAAAACCGGTGCATTTAATACTGCTCTACTCCGAGCACCACGAGATTTTGAACTTGAAGCCGAAGATACTAAAGGATTTTGGGGCGCTTTACGCAAATCAGGAATTTGGGACCGTTATCTATTTTTAGGCGAAGACTGGGTTTTTAAAAATCCGCGCGGACTTTCAATAAAAGAGGCTCTGCTCAACTTATATCAAGGTTATAAGCCAGGTACTGTAAGTGATACGGTAAAATATCAGACGAAAATCAATGGTAGAGATACAACTTTATATCTTGCTGGATATAAACCGTTAGGCTATTATGCTGAAGATTATACAATGAATAACCCTTATGGTGTTTATGGGCTATTTGTTGGTGAAGGATACTCTTATTTCCATTACCGCTCTACCCAGACAAAATATATCAAAGGTGATATTTCTTATACGCCCAATAAGATTCATGAATTAAAAACTGGTTTTGATTTAACCCAATATCGATTACAAGAGTTTACCAATTCAATGCCTTATGACCCGAACCCTTTCTGGGAAAGTTATGATGCCAAACCATTAACTTTTGCGGCATATATTCAGGACCGAGCGGATTTTGAAGATTTGGTGATTAGAGGCGGTGTGCGATTTGATTATCTTGATACCAAAGCGAAACATCGGGTATTTCCTGAAAGTATTGGTGGTTCGGAACGAATTCGTGACTCAATGATACCGGTGAAGAAAAAATTACGATTATCTCCCCGTCTTGGTATCTCTTATCCAATAACTGAACGTATCAAATTCCGATTTTCTTATGGTCATTTCTTTAAGAACCCAACATTTGGCGATGTTTATTCATCATCTGAATTTACTGCTTTAGACATTACTCGTCGACCAAATTTAATTGCCGGCAATACTGATTTGTCCGCAGAAAAAACGATTGCCTATGAGATGGGATTTGATGCTCAATTGTCAGATATTTTTGCTTTTGACTTGACAACTTTTTATAAAGATGTATTCGATTTGTCCGGCACAAGACAGGTTCAATCAATTCCATCTTACCGGATGTATTATAATGTTGAATATGCGAGGGTTTTGGGTACTGAAGCAACTTTTACCAAACAATTAAGTGATTATTGGCGGGCATCAGCATCTTATACTTATCAAATTGCCAAAGGCACAGCTTCCACTGCTTATGCCGAATATATGCGTGGTTATGCAGTTCAAATTGATTACCCCTTAGACCATGATATGCGACACTCAGCAAGCTTAGACTTCTCTTTAAATTTCCCATCAGATTTTGTGTTCATCCCACTGCGAGATTTTGAAGGCTCAATATTAAGTCGCTATAATTCAGGCTTACCTTATACACCAACCGATATTCGTGGTACAAGAATTGCTGACGAAAATTCCGCGCGTATGCCCGGCTCATTTACCATTGATTCCCGGCTCAACAAATCTATAAAGATTGGAAATTTAAATATGAGTCTTTTCTGTGATATCTATAACCTATTAAATGCCGAAATTGTTCAACAGGTGTTTACCGCAACCGGAAGTCCTTCGGACCGCGGCCGAAGATTTTCCGTTGGCGAATTTTCTTTTGGCTGGCGTATTGGTGACCCATATTACCACCCAGCCCGAGATTTTAATCACGATGGCTATCTAACTCAATATGAAATGTATAAGTCCTATCTTGATGCTTATAATGACCGATTTTCAATTCCAACTTATTACGGCCCACCACGAAAAATTAGATTCGGCATAAGTCTTGGAATTTAAGACACAGGAGGAGCTATGATGACAAGAAAATTCAAAAATTTTAAAATTGGAAGATTAATATTTTATCTTATAATCTGTAATCTTTTAATCTTACAATTGGTAGATGCACGTTCTTTAACTCGTCCACCGCGCACACGTCGGATTTGGGATAAGAAATGGTTGGATATTAATCGCTGGCGGTGTCCCTTTTATAATGATGGAAGATATGCGTATGATGAAGCAACTACTGATGGCGCTGGTCGCTGGCCTTATCCTTATGAGAATACTTATATTTTTGGTGCTGGTCCTTGGGTTGGTGCAATTATTGGCGGTGATACTTTAGTGACAGTCGGTTATAATCCCAATACGGCAAGAGGTGAGTTTTATCCAACTCCAGCCAAGACTTGGGAACAAGGCACAGGCGATGCTCGTGACCGCATCTATAAGTTTCCTAACGACTGGCCACCACCTTTCGATGCCACTAAATATGATGTAACGCCTAGGGTGCTAAGAATCGATACCACACAAATACCACCAGAGACCACATATTACACATTAGTTCCTACAAAGAATTTTTCTTTACAGGATATGTGGTGTGTCTATTGTGATTTGTCGCCAGACTATCATACTGCACCTGGTCGTCCTTTAGGTATTGAAGTCTATCAAACTATTTATGCTTGGAATTATACGAGTAATCAAGATATATTCTTTATTATCTACCGAGTAAAAAATGTTTCAGGCGATACACTGAAAAAAATGATTCTTGGTGCGTGTATGGACCCGGATGTTGGAATGTATAATGATGATATGGTCGGTTTAATAAAAGAATTGTGTTTAGAAGGTGATACGATACCCGTGCGCAATGTTGGTTTTGTTGGCGATGACGATAATATTGAAACACCCCGTCCCCCTTATTGGCAAGCAGGAACGCCGGGCGTGGTTGCTTATAAGTTTTTAGAGAGTCCAAGAAAACCTGATGGAACTTTAATTGGGATGTCGGCATTTAAGAAATTTACAATTGACATTGACCCAATGAAAGACGTTGACCAGTACAAAACATTAGCCGGTTATGATTATCGAACAGGTATCTATTCGCCTTATGACTCAATCGATTTACAACCTGCTGACAAACGATTTATCCAGTGTACAGGTCCTTTTGATTTAGCTCCCGAGTCAGTTGCAACGATAATTGTTGCGGCGATAGCTGCACCATACGGTTCTGAGGGAGAATCATGGATTAACCGAGATACAACGGATTTGAAACCATTATATAAATTAGCAAAAGAAGCACAGTTTATCTATGATAACAATTGGTTATTGCCTGGTCCCCCTGTGGCATCCAATGTAACACTTATTCCTATGGACAATAAAATTAGAATCGTCTGGGATGATTTACCAGAGAGAACACCTGATCCATATTATGTTGAAGTAGCCGGCAAACCAGGAGCACCTGGTTATGACCCAGCATACAGAGCGTATGATTTTGAGGGTTACAAAATCTACAAATCAACCGATGGTGTAAATTGGGAATTGCTAGCACATTGCGATTTAGTCAACGGTATCAAGTTCCAAATTGTTACAGAGACCGTCATTCGTGGTGATATTAAAGAAGTGAATACCAAAATTTATGCTGAAGATACGATTACTCAGCCTGGTATGGTCACTAAAGCCAACGATTATCGAACATTTTATTCCTTAGAAGACAAAAAAGTAACAAATGGATTTACTTATTATTATCGGGTTGCAGGGTATGATTTCAATTTCCAAACTAAAGACACTTTAACTGGTAGAATTGATACAATCAGTTTTGAATCTAATCCGACACCGGTTTCGATTAAACCGAGATGGGAAGCACCTAATTATGATACATCATTTGTTAGAATTATACGGGTTATAGGTGATACAGTGAATCCTGGTGTACGATGTAGTACAGTAATTGTTATACCTTATGCAGTAACACCGGAGACTTTGAGGATTCGATTTGCTGGGCCTCAATATGCCGGCATGGAAAATCGGGCAGTCTATCAGTATACAGTTGATAAAGACACAACAATCAAAGTAATCTCTAACAATTGTACCACTTATCAACGCATTACTAAAAATGTTTTTGGTCCATTTAAGTTCTATTACGATATTATTGAAGGTGCCAAAAAGATGAGACAAAAATGCCCGGCAATTGGTGGAACCGAAATTATCTTCGCTTGCTCAATACCGGTCCCAACTAAATATTTTGATACCGTGTATCCGACAATCGGCTCATATCCTAAAGAAATTCTTTATCCGATATCAGGAACTGTGCGAAGAGCATTATGGGCATTTCGTGGCTCGGACTATAAAATCAAATGGAAAGTTGTTAATGGTAAAAGAACTTGTGAAATTTATGACGTAACTAATAATGTTGAAGTACCGAAAACACGATTTGTAAACAGGGTTGGAAATGATTCTTTGGCTAATGGTTGGAATTTTGCAACAGACTTAACTATAGGCCCACCATCAGATACTTTAGAACCAACTCATAAGGTTATTTATATTTGTGGTGGATTTTTTGCACTTAATTACGACCGAGCAACTAATACTCGACAAGCAATTGGTAATCTTATTGACTCAATTCAGGATGGTGATGAATGGTTTGTTAAAGGACATAAGGGATTTGGAACCTCGCCATATCATAATCTTTTCTATTTGATTGGCGACCGATTAGAGATTGACCGGACTCCTAATAAATATAAACTTAATGTCAAAGTTGTGCCTAATCCTTATATTGTGACCAATGATTGGGAAACGCATCAACTGGAACGCAAAATTGCTTTTATCAAGTTACCAGCAGAATGCACAATCCGTATCTTTACAGTTGCCGGTGATTTAGTAAAGGTGATACAACACAAAGACACGCGTACTACAAAGACTAGTGCCGATGACAAGCTACAACCATTGGAATTGGGAGGAACTGAGTATTGGAATTTATTAAACGAACATGACCAATTGGTATCAGCCGGAATTTATATCTTCCATATTGAATCTGATATTGGCGAGCAAATTGGAAAATTTGCAATTATCCGATAAGGTCAACGACCATGGAGGCAATAATGACGATTCAAAGATTCAAAGATTCGAAGATTCCAAGATTGATGTTATGTCTTGTAATCTGTAATCTACTAATTTTCTCATTAACGGCGATATATGCGGATGTTAAGTTTTCAAAAGTAGGAACAACCAGTGCTCAGTTCTTAAAAATTAGCGTTGGTCGCGCATCTGGAATGGGCGATGCTTTTGTGGCAATTGCTGATGACGCTTCGGCTACTTATTTTAATCCCGCCGGTCTTTCACAAATTAGTAAACGCGAAGGATTGTTCAGTCATATTAATTGGATTGCCGACCTTAATCATGACTATATTTCAATGGCTCTACCAACAAAATTAGGAACGATTGCCTTTTCCGCAACGGCACTTACAATGGGTGATATGGAGCGATTAATGATTGATAATCCTAAGACCACGGTCCGAGAAGATACAGCAACTGGTTTATATTTTAGTGCAGCGGATTTATCATTGGCAGTTTCTTACGGTCGCCAAATAACGGATAAACTTTCTTTCGGCTTTTCTACGAAAGCAATCTCGCAATCTATCTGGAACATGAGTGCAACAGGCGCAGCATTTGACTTTGGTCTTTTTTATAATACCGGCTATAGAAGTTTGCGATTAGGTGCAGTGATTACTAATTTTGGAACTGCGATGTCTTTTTCTGGTTTAGGCCTTGAATTCCAAGATACAACGCTTAAAACAAAACCGCGCGCAGTCTACAAAACGACGCCAACTACTTTACCGACAACTTTCCGTTTTGGTATTGCTTATAATTTTATTGAAACTCCTAATGATATACTGACAATGGCATTAGATTTGGTTCATCCTAATGATATTAATGAAACGGTAAATGTTGGTCTGGAATATGCATACAAAAAATTGTTATTCTTGCGGACAGGATATATTCTAAATACAGACCTTGAATATGCCAAAGCACTTAAATATTCAACTGGATTATCGGCAGGTGCTGGAGTTAAATTCGATTTGAAATCAGGAATGAATTTACGACTTGACTATTGTTATCGTGATATGGGATGGTTAAAAGGTGCACATCGCTTGATACTCGGAATCGGATTTTAATTTATAATTTTTTTTTAAATATACACGGGGCATTCGATTTGGATACGGATGCCCCTTTTTTTATGATGACGACGACTTACAAAAAAAGAAACAATGCAATTTCACAGATTGGCATAAGTTCGTTTTCTAAATTGATATTTCTCGCAGTAATCTTGTGTAATTTTGTGGTTAAAAATTCGGCGGCTTTGGATTGGACAGTAATGGTCTATATGTGCGCAGATAATGGAATGAATTATCAAAGTTATGACGACCTAAATGAAATGAAAGAAGTTGGTTCTTCGGAAAGAGTAAAAATTATTGTTCAAGTTGATAATTTAGCTGGTGATATTCAGCCATATGGTCGTAGATGTGTGATTAATCAAAATCAAATTGTTCAATTGGAAAATTTAGGCGAAATTGATATGGCTGACCCACAAGCTTTAATCGAATTTGTGCGGTTCGGCTATCGTTACTTTAATGCTCAGAAATATCTTTTGATTCTCTGGGACCACGGCAACGGCTGGCCTATTGGTTATTATCCGTCATCAAAAGATAAGGCAGTTATTTATGACGAATCGCATAATAATTGGATGGGAGTTGCTGATGGTGAATTAAACTATGCTGTTAAAGAAATTAAAAAAATTCTTCGCAAAAATGTCGCTATTCTTGGTTTTGATGCCTGTCTCATGGGAATGGCAGAAGTTGCTGGTGAAATTGCCGAAGGCGTTGATTATATGTTTGCTTCCGAAGAAGTTTTGCCTTATGATGGATTACCCTATAATGATTTAATATCTTATCTTATCCAAAATCCCAATATTTCGGCAAAGGATTTAGCTCCTAATATGGTTTCAATTGCTACTAATTCTTATAACAACGGGTCACAGGGTCGTGAAGAATGCACATTTTCCGCAATTGATCTAAAACAATTTGATGCGGCCCACAATAAATTTTCATCATCACTTACAATATTGTCGCGATATGCCAAGACACCAGAAATGAGACAAGCAAGAAATTCGGTGCAAACTTTTGCGATTGAATGCGACTCATATCCAGCAGGACCAAATGATGATTACATTGATTTAATCGATTTTTTAGAATTGAGTATTAATGCGGTCACAAATGCTAATGATAAAACTGAATGTCAAAAGGCGATTGATTTATTTAAAAAATCAGTTGTGGCTAAAGGTTATGTCGGAAATTATCTTGCTCGAGCAAAAGGGATTGCAGTCTGGTTTCCTGATAACTATATTGCATTCAAACATCAGTATTTAGATTATCAAAATTTACAATGGCAAAAAAATGTCAATTGGCTTTATTTTCTCAATAATTTTTATGGGATAGATGACATTAAACCAAGTTCGGTTAATCTTATCCGTTCTTCAATTGGTGGCAAAAATGATTTTCGGTTGATGTGGAACAAAAGTCATGATTTGGCGCCAGTGAGATATGACTTACTACAAATAAATAGTATTGAACAAATCTTTGAGGATAATTGCGATAGTTTTTCATCTTGGCTTAATGATGGATTTGTATTATCATCATTATATAATTATCCAAGAACTTGTTTTTATACAGGAATCGGAAATAATGTAAGTATTAAGTTAACAATAAAAGACTCAGTCAATTTAACTGAAGCGGGTTTTCTGTCTTTCTTAACCCACTATTATACTGAAGAAAACTATTGCAATAATAGTATTAAGCGCGATGTATTTTATGTTGAAGTTTCAGAAGATGGTAATAATTATTTACCAATAGATTCTTTTTATGGAAAGAATATAGGTTGGACCGAACATCGTTATCTGTTGCCACAATCTGATTATCTTTGGATCAGATTTCGGTATACAACTGACGGAACTTATCCTGATAGTGGAGTGTTTATTGATAATATAAAAATCTATAAATTTAGTGATTTTCGGAGAATAGGTGAAAATCTTGAAGATACCTTTTTATATCTATTTAATATGCCCCAAGATAAGTATTATTATATGATTCAGCCTATAGATTCTTTTGGCAATATTGGATTTTTAAGTTCAGCGCAAGAAGTATTAATTGAAAACTATTGTGAACCTTTTTCTTTACCGTCGCCTTTTTTTACTGACTGTAATATCTACTGTGATTTTCCTGCGGACCAAGAGCCGAGTCTTTATATTTATACTTTATCGGGTGAATTGATTAAGAAATTTACTTATGACGATTTTATTGGCAATGTAGTTTATTGGAATGGAAAGAATGAATCTGGTAAAGAAATTGCCAGTGGATTGTATTTAGTTTTACTTAAAGGTAAAAACTTTACTCGGGTCGGAAAAATTGCTAAAGTAAAATAAAAAGGATAAAATTAAAGTTAACTCAATATATTCTCTTTATTTTTATTCCAGAATAGTAATGTTTTAAAATTTTGTAGTAAGAAATATTTTCTCGAGCCATGGCTAAAGCACCATATTGACACATTCCAATACCATGCCCCCAACCATTTCCTAAAATCTGCACGGTATCTTTCTGAATTTTTAAATTGAATAAAGTTGATTTGAGATTAAACATTTTGCGAACTTGTTCACCCGGCACTTTATATTCTCTATCTATAGTGAATTTAATGTATTCAACTCTTTTGGTAACTTTATTGATTTCTATTTTGGGTTGGATTTGAGTTTTAAATGGCACTTTGGTTGCTGATAAAAGACTATCGAGGAATATTGCTAAAGAAATTTTCACAGTCCATTCAAAATGAGGCGAGTCTTTACAATAGGGTTTATGATGTTGAGAATGTCGAGGAGCATCAATAATCGAGACTAAATAAGGGTATCTACCATTAGCAGTCCTTCCACCACAACAAGCATGATATTGAGTAAATGCCGGTTCATCCTTAAATGTCACGATTTCTCCCCGAGTTGCTTGAACAGCTTTAATTATCGATGGGTATTCTCGCTCTTTTCCTCGGTACTCCTGGTCATAAAGATACGAAGCATATAAATCAAAATCCTTTCTTTTGCCCATAAGTGCCATTGTGTAACTTCGAGCACAGACTGCTTGGGCTTTGATTGCTTCAAACTCATTTTCCTTAGCCATGCCAATTTCACAACTGACGACACCATATAAATACTCTTCAATTGGCAGAATATTGATTGCAGTTAAATTGTATTTAACGGCAAATCGATGTGCTACTTTGTTACTAATAACAATTTTTCTCCGATACCGGCTCATGGTTTGTCGATTTTTCCCAACGATAATATCATTGTCGCTCTCAATAAAAATTTTATCAGGACTATAGAGTAATTTCTCCTTTGTCTTATCTCGAAAGGCAACTAAATTTTCTGCTGAAGAGGTAACTGCAATCAAAGTTTTATTATCCAATTTTAATATTCTATCTTGTCCCGAAATGGTATAAACCGAGGCGCCAGATATAAAGATTGTATCTGTATCCCATAAGATTGCAACTGCAACTTTGGGTTCTTCAACAAGTTTAGACGGGCGGATAAGTAAACAACAATTAATTGAGAGACATATTAATAATCCAAAGAGTAGAAAGATTTTACCCATATTACCCAGAGGTAAACTTCCAGGTAGAATCAATACTGCATATCTATCTTCTAATTTTCAGTTTTGCCGTCAGAATTAAGTCAGAAGAAAACAGTTTCGCTGCAATTATTGTTATAATCACGGCAAATATAATCATATAGGCAAATCCGCCAATAATTAAAGATGTTTGATTAAAAAACAATGCTTGCGGAATTATAAAGGGATAAGTGAAAGGAATCATATATAAAATTATCTTTAAGACTACGGAAATGGAATTGATATCTAAAAGTATAGTAATAAAATAGGGGAAGATAACCAAAAGATTAATGGGGGTTATTACTACCTGTGCTTGTTTGGCATCTGTTGCAAAGATTGATAGTAAGGTGGCTAAACTTGCGGCACAGATAATTGCTAAGAATAAAGATGTTGCCAAGACCAAATATAAAGTGGTCTGGCTCGGTCCGATATTAACCATGGTTTTTATTGCGGATGCAGTTGGCGTATTGATGCGTGACATCGGTGTCAGATAAAATTTTATTCCAAGAAGAAATACTCCTGAAAGCAAAATTGCAACTATTCCTGCGCCGAGCATCTTTCCAATCAAGATTTGCAGTCGGCTGATGGGAAAAGTTAAAAGGGTTTCCAAGGTTTTATTTTCTTTCTCTTGGCCCATCGCGGCTGCAATCATCTGACTAATATAAATTATTACCATTAACAAAATTACAGGGATAAAGACATTTTGAACCCTGATGGTATTTTTAATCTGGATAGGATTTGCTAAAAAAGTTTGATTTTTTAGATTAACATAATCTGTAATATTTAACGGACGCTTAATCGTGGCAATGGGAGCATCTTTATTATATTGTCTGATAATTCGAACACCAAGACTCTCATTTACAATATTCATTGCTGACTTCACTTGAGCCACGCCGATATCAGAAAAAGGCGACAAACTATTTATTAAAGTATATATTGATATTTGGGGATGCTGTAAAGAATTATATTTCAGTTCTAAACTTTCTGGTAAAATTAAAACTACATTAATATTTGTCTGCTGTGCTTGCTTTAATAAAAAATCAATATTGCCAATTGATTGGTTAATGATTAAATTTTGTTGCTTGAGTATATTTATTATATAATTAGAGGTGGCACTTTGGTCAAAATCAGCCACTAAAATCGGTTTCGGGGTTGTAGATTTTTTATATTCCCGTGTCATCATCCGGCCAATAAAGGCAAAAAACAGTACCATTACGACAATCGGAACTAACAGTGCGGTTGTCAGTAATTCTTTTATTTCCTTTCTAACTAAGACTAAAATGGCTCTCATTATGTTATATGTCCAAGATTATTATTCTCATAATCGGATTAACGATATAGCCACAATCCCTTATTTTGATTAGAAGTTTCTTCTCATTGAGCGACTCCAAAGAATATCTCTTCTAAGTTTCGGGCTCGATATTTATCTTTTAGTTCCGAAACTTTGCCGGTTTCAATAATTTTACCTTGTTTAAGCAAAGCAACCCGGTCAGATAAAAATTCTACTTCAAGCATATTATGTGAAGATAACAAGACCGTGCCACCTGCTTTGACAAACTGCTTAATAATTTGCCTGATTTCTAAGGAATTTAATACATCTAAACCAACAGTGGGTTCATCTAAAATTGCTAATTGGGGGTTCGTCATTAATGCCCGGGCTAAAAGTAATTTTCGGGCCATGCCTTTACTGTAAGTTTTGACTTTATCTTTTATCCTCTCGCCCAGATTAGCGAAACTTATTGCACGGTCCAAAAAGTTAATTCTTTCTTTTGAATTTGCCGAGTATAAGTCAGCAACGAATTTTAGATAATCGAACCCGGTTAAATTTTTATAGGCGCCGGCTTCTTCAGGTAAATAACTGATTAACTTTCTAACTTCGGAATCTTGTTTTACGACATCAAAGTCAAAAATTTTTGCTGAGCCCTGGTCGGGTTTTAATAGGGTTGACAAGATTCTTAAGGTTGTTGTTTTTCCTGAACCGTTTGGTCCAATCAGACCAAAAATTTCACCTTGATTGATTTCAAATGAAATACTATCCAAAGCGATAAGTGAATCATAACTTTTAGTCAGGCTATTTACAATACAGGCTTTGCTCATCTTGTTTACTTTATTTAGTTTTGGATTTAGTATAGAGATAATGTATGCTTTGTCAATCATTTTATGCAATAGGTAATGTATAATACTTTTATAAATTTAGAATTGATAGGTTAGAGCAAAAGTACTTGATTAAAACTTAGCTACAAAACATCAAATTTATAAGTGTAAAAATTTAGAGATAACGGCACAACTAAATTTGTAAAAGTTTTATTTGATAAAATTGTTTTATGGACATAAGATTTTATCAGTGGAATCAATTTATGTCGGATGAAACTTTTGATAGCAATAAAAAGACAAAAGAAGATATTTTTTGATTTTTGAAGAGATTTTGATTGTATTTCATTTCTCTTATTAATCATTTTGCTTGACCGACAAAATAGACATTCTTATTTTAGCACAATACAGCACACTGGTTTATATTACCTACTTTTTTTGATAATGACAAGGTTAACTAATTGCGTAGGTCGAATAAGACGCAAATTTATGAAAATTTAGAACTTCGAAAATGTTATAAGAAATATTATAAGATGTATAATAAGAAATATAATAAGAAATGTTATAAGAAATATTATAAGAAATATTATAAGAAATATAAATTGTTATAAGAAATATAAATTAGACAGAAGAATAAAATAGGGAGATGTAATCAAATCTTGGGGATAATCGGAAATAAAGTATTTTATAAGTATAATAAATTTTGTGGAAAATTGGAGTAAGGTATTTTTAATAGGTACAATAAAAGCGCCAGCACCAAACAAACCACAGGTCCGTTTGACCGAGAAGACAAAAGATTAGGCGACTATATCTGCTATCCTATTGATTATCGTACGGTTAAATCATTCGGCTACTTAAAGGACAATCCAAATATCTGAAGATTAGGCGGTCAGAAGGGTATGCCGGCGGGTTGCCGAGGGGTATGCCCCCCGGCCTGCCCCCTGGCTTGCCGACC
>JAOABV010000013.1 GCA_026418155.1 candidate division WOR-3 bacterium
ATAGGTCTATGTTCAATTAAAAGACCTTATCATTCTGTCTGTAAGTAGACGCGCATCGCAAATTAAAGGCTAAAGATTTCAAATAGCCGAATATTCGCTCATAAGTCACTTCGCATTAAATCAGGATGACAAAAAAGACTTGTCATTATGAACCTTCATGCCTTTCATCCTGATTATTTCCACTTCGCATTCTAATTTTTATCATTATGAGATTTTTCCCTTTTGTTATTCTGGCTCTTTTCTTCTGTCATACTGAATTCATCTCCCTTTTAGCATTCTGAGTCTTTTATCTTTCTCTGTCATTCTGGTGAGCGAAGCGACGACAAATCCCATTTGCCCAAAAAGCATCCGCATTTTAAGATTCTGAATCAAATGTATAATGACAATATGCCTTCCTTTCTGTCATTCTGAGCGAAGCGAAGAATCCCAAATGCCGAGGAATATTAAATTTTACATACTCCACACAGAATGCCGAAAGACCGGCAGTTGAGATGTTTCGCTACCGCTCAACATGACAAACAAAGTGGCCTCTCGCATTCCCAGTGTCAAGCAATAGAGAAAGTCATCTGAAAGACCGTCAACGATGTCTCTGAAAAATATCCAGCGAGATTAGTGTATTCAATAAACTAAAATTGACCTTTTCAGAATTCTATATTCTTGTTGACAAATCACAAAAAATTTGGTATAAGATTAAAATATAAGTGTTATGCAAAAAACAAAAAACCGGCGGCTACGCATAATTGAAAGCATTCTATTTTAAAGAATTAATTGGGGCACTCCGGCTCCGCTTTCTAATTGAGAAGGATTCTTTAAAATATGCTTGATAGCCGCCGGTATTAAATTAGCAATAACTGATTATGAAAAACAATCAATTTGAAGTTCCAATTGAAAAACTACGATTAGTTTGCGACCCGAACAAATTTCCTTTTGAAACAACTGATGAAGTTGGAATATGTAATGATATTATTGGTCAAGACCGAGCAGTTAAAGCCTTAAAGTTGGGAATAGAAATTCCCAGTGCCGGCTATCATATTTTTGTTACAGGTTTAGTGGGCACTGGTCGCACAACCGCTGTAAAGTATCTTTTAGATACTGCGGAAAAAAGTAAAAAAATTCCTGATGATATTCTCTATGTGAATAATTTTGCTGACCCTGATAATCCTAAATTAATCCGACTACCAGCAGGTATGGGTGATAAATTCGCTTACGCGATGGAAGAATTAATTGAGAACCTTAAGAAAAATATTCCGATGGTCTTAGAAAGCGATACCTATCAACTGCGCCGAAATAAATTGATTGAACATTTTAAGGCAAAATCATCTACCTTGGCATTAGAATTTGAAAAGAAACTGCAAGCCGAAAATTTTGGTATCGTGCAATTACTACCGATCGCTCAGCCCGAGTTGGTTTATATTTATGAAAACCAGCAATTAAATTTTGAAGGCGTTGCTAATTTGTATGCGGAACAAAAAATTACTCGCGAACAGTTTCAAGAAATTCAAAAGAAGTTCGATAAATTTTCCCAAGAATTAAATGAAATTTTCCAAAAAATCAAAGCAATTGAAAAAGAGACCCGCGCCAGTTTATCAAAATTAGAACAAGATACAATAAAACCCGTCGTTTTAGAACAAATCGAAGAAATTAAAAGTGAGTTCAATTTCGAACCGGTTCATCATTATTTAGATGAGGTCACAAAAGCAATCTTATCCAATATTGAAAGATTTATTCCTCAAGAGAAAAAATCCCATAGTCCAGTTATTGACCAATTTTTAGAATTTAAGGTTAATGTCTTAGTTGATAATTCACATCTTGAAGGCGCACCGGTTATTTTTGAGACAACTCCAACTTACAAAAACATTTTTGGCACAATTGAGCGGGTCTGGGACCGTTCTGGCCAATGGCGAACTGATTTTACAAAAATTAAAGCCGGTTCACTTCTCAAAGCCGATGGCGGATTTTTGATATTAAATGCCTTAGATGCAATTTTAGAGCCCGGAGTCTGGCCAACTTTGAAAAGAACTTTACGCAATCGGATATTAGAGATAACATCCTTTGACCCCTATACGATGTTTGCTATTTCCGGATTAAAACCTGAACCCATACCAATTGATGTTAAAGTGATAATGATTGGCGATGCTCGCATCTATAATATCTTATATAATTACGACGAAGACTTCAAAAAAATCTTTAAGGTTCGGGCGGATTTTGATTGGGTAATGCCATTATCCGATGAAACCATTAGACAATACGCCCAAGTGATAAAAGGAATTTGTCATAAAGAAAATTTACTTGCTTTTGATAAGACCGCAGTCGCTGCTATTGTAGAATACGGGGTCCGTTTAGCCGGGAGAAAAAATTATCTCTCAACCCAGTTTAATCTTATCACGGATGTGCTCAAAGAGGCTAATTATTGGGCACAAAAAGAAAAGGCAAAAGTAATATCAAAAAGACATATTGAAAAAGCAATTGAAGAAAGAATCGAGCGTGTAAAATTAATCGAAGATAAAATTCAAAAGATGATTGAAGAAGGCACCATCTTTATTGATACTGAAGGTAAAGTTGTCGGACAAGTCAACGGTTTATCAATTTATGATGTTGGCGAATATTCCTTTGGTCGTCCTTCGCGCATCACGGCCAAAATTGGTGTTGGTGCCTCGGGTGTAATCAATATTGAGCGCGAAGCCGAACTCTCTGGTCCAATTCATAGTAAGGGCGTCTTAATTCTTTCTGGTTATCTTCGTGATAAATATGCTCAAGATAAACCATTAGCCTTAAGTGCCAGTTTATGCTTTGAGCAATCTTATTCAGGTGTTGAAGGCGATAGCGCTTCTTCAGCCGAACTTTATGCGTTGCTCTCCAGCCTTTCTGGCATTCCAATTCGCCAGGATTTAGCGGTTACCGGTTCAGTCAATCAAAAAGGTGAAGTGCAACCCATCGGCGGCGTCAATCAAAAAATTGAAGGGTTTTTTGCGGTATGTAAAGCCAAAGGACTTACTGGCACTCAAGGTGTAATTATTCCCCAAGCCAATATTGACGATTTGATGTTGCGCAATGAAGTATTAGAAGCAGTCCGCCAAGGAAAATTTCATATTTATGCAATAAAGACCATTGATGAAGGAATTGAACTCTTAACCGGTGTCAAAGCCGGCACAAAAGATGAAAATGGCAATTATCCTCAAGGAACCATCAACTATTTAGTTAACGAAAGATTAAAACAATTAGCCCAATACTGGCAGGAGTATCAAGGTCTTTCAACCGGAAAAAGTAACCTCTAATTATTATTTACCACCATTAGGTGGGCTTATCTTTTCTTTAATTGTGGCTAAACTCTTACCTTTTTTAATCAAATAATTATTTATTATCTTTACTACTAAAAATCCCAATCCCAGTCCCACACCACCCAAAATTGCCGAAAACTTCTCACTGCTGATTTTTCTACCGAAAAATACTCCAATTAAAAATAACACTACGGGGAGCCCTAAAACCAATGATAGCGATAAAACCCGATGTTTTTCTTTTATCTCAATTTTTACCCAATCACCAACTTGAGCATTAAGATTGTTTTGTAGTTCGATTACTTTCTTATTTTTACCTAAGGGATTACAGATATTGGCTTGAGTGCAATGGGCACAACCACCTGATGGTGTAATTTCAATTTTAGCGGTTGTTCCTTCTATCTCAATTATCTTACCAATCTCTTCCATTTATGGTAACGGTGGCATGACTCTTCTTCCCCGAGCTCTACCAGGAGTATTGTCAAATACTTCAATAATATGATAAATTACCGCAATTGATTGTCGAGGTGACGAACTGTGAAAATAGTCGTGAACCGTATTGATGTATTCAACAACATCTTTCTCATAAGGCGTAAGTTTAGGATTGTGCGGATGTAACATTTGAGCAATCGCTCTTAATTCATAAGACGGAAAATCTAAAAAGACAATTGCCACACCAGGGTCAGTCATTTGATTTAAGAAAGTGTGAGTTTCAAATTCCGGTGTGGCATAAAGTTCTAACGAGACCTGTTTGGTTGGGTCAAAAATCTCTTTACCATTGCGGTATAAACTTTCCAGAATTGAAATCTTTTTTTGCATATCAGCATCAAAAGTAGTTTTTAATAAATTCAGCACTTCTTTAATCTTTTCTGACTTAGGTAAAAATCCCATACCTTTTACCGCACAGTTTATTGAGAATTGCGCATCATTTCTTTTCAAACCATGAGAAGCAACCATTCCGTTATGAGCACCAGCTAAAGAAGGCATTTGGTCTTTTCGGATGCGTTCAATTGTTTCTAAGCGTCGTTGAAAACTCCAGTCCAAGAATTTCTCTGGCAGGGGTTGGATTTTGAAGTTTTGCCAGCGATTTTCTACTCGGGCGCGAATAATTCCCTTATGGTAATTTTTTAAATCAATATTAGTCTGGATAAAATAACCACCTTTTCTCCAAAACTTTCGCTGAGCATGCTCAATGTTTTTAGAACCTTTGCAACTTAAGAGAATAATAGACATCATAAACAAATAAAAAATACCCCTCATTACTAATTAAATATTAAGCGTAAAAATTTTGGGCCTTATTAATTTTGGCGTTAGGATTAATTATTCTTCAATTTTAATTGCTGAAGTTGGACAATCTTCTGCTGCCTGTCGTGCGCATTCTTCAGCACCAGGCGCGATGATTTCTTGCTTTGCCTTGGCAACATCGCCATCCATTTCAAAAATATCAGGACAGGATGTTACACAGAGTTCACAACCTGTGCATAGTTCTTTATCAACACTAACTTTCATATTATCTCCTTTACTAAATTAGTAAAATTTGTAAAATATATTAGAAAAAAATTGTGCGACTGTCAAGGATAAAATTCTAAAACAACAGTGAAAAAAGTCAATTTTTACTATTACTCAATGAATATTTCTTGTGTTTCTCCCTACGGATGTATGCCGCCAGTGTCTTCAGTGGCATTTTGCCAGAGGGCGCGATACTAAATCCTCTGAACAAATTTTCTGAATTACTTGCGATACGCGCCCATTCGCTACGACGCCGCTTCGGGTCGGTCAATATTTTATGATAAAAATTAACTCTTTCAGAAATTGCTAAATATGGCTATTGACAAGTCTAATTTATTGCTTATAATGTAAAATGTCTAAGCATAAATTTTTATAAAAACTTTATTATATGTAATATCAATTAGATACGGACAAAGAAATTTTTTATAAAATAACGAGATACAAAGAATCAAAATAATCTTTATGATGTCCAAAAAGTTTATCGGCAAAAGCGAACTTAACTATGAAGAATAAAGTTATCCCCAAAATCATCTATATTACTTTAATTCTTCTAATTGCATTTGTTATTTATCTGCTTCCTATACCTAACATTTCTGAACCCGCAAAACGGACACTATCCATACTAACTATTGCCGCTCTATTCTGGATAACTGAAATTATCCCCTTATATATTACTTCCTTTGTAATTTTATTCTTGGAAGCAATATTTTTAACTAATCAAATGGGCGGTAATTTCAAAATTTTTTTAGTGCCCTTTTTTGACTCCGTCATTGTTTTGTTTTTAGGCGGACTGGTTTTGGCTCAGGCATTAAAGAAATATGATTTGGATGAATGGTTCACTTTTATCATCTTAAAACGAATTGGTAATAAGCCTTCGCAAGTTTTAATTGGCTTTATGGCGGTAACCGCGTTTCTTTCCATGTGGATGTCCAATACGGCTACCACCGCATTAATGATTGGGTTAGTGCTCGTTTTAACGCAAAACATTCCCCGAAACGACCCTTTAATAACTGCCCTGGCTTTAGGAATTCCATTTTCAGCCAACATTGGTGGTATTGCTACACCAATCGGAACTCCACCTAATGCCTTAACTATTAGTATCTTACATTCGAAAAATATCACCATTACATTTTTAGGCTGGATGCTCTTTGGATTGCCATTAACAATAATTCTTTTTTTGGTGATTTATCTAATCTTAAAAAAATATTTTAAGTCTAATTTAAGAGAGATTAATTTAGCACAAGAAAAAAATAATGGTTTTTCTAATGAACAAAAATTAATTATCGCCGTATTTCTTATGACGGTGCTATTATGGCTCACTTTTGAACTCCATAAAATTCCAACCAGTATTGTTGCTTTATTGCCGGTAATTATTTTTAGTGGTTCAGGATTATTAAAAGAAGAGGACTTTGGGCGCATTGGTTGGGATACATTAATCTTAATGGGCGGTGGTTTGTCCTTAGGAATGACTATCGAAAAGAGTGGTTTAAGCAGTTGGTTTGTCAGTCAAATTAATTTTGCCGCCCTACCTAATGTTATTTTATTAACAAGTATCACTTTGATTACTATCTTTTTAACCAGTTTCATTTCTAATACCAGTGCCGCGGCAATTCTCTTACCCATTGCAGTAAGTTTAACCACCAAACCAATTGGTCCGGCACTTGCTGTCGGTTTATCAGCCTCAATTGCAATGGTCTTACCAGTCAGCACACCTCCAAATGCAATTGCTTATGGTTCAGGCTTGATAAAAACAAAAGATATGGTCAAATATGGTGGCATAATTGCAATCTTGTCAGCAATTATTATAACACTATTTGTTTTGCTCATATCTTTATTAGTTAAATAAATTATTGTCAACGCAAAGGGAGAAAATTTATGGAAAGCGCCAAAAGAGAAACCTGTCCCAAATGTAAAAGCACTACCTTAATCAATAATGTTTTAGTTAAAACCGGAGATAATATCCGAGTTTATGTTGAATGTGCCAATTGCCATGCTTTTGTTGCTCGCTATACTTTATTAACCTATACTTCTGATAAACCTTATGAAGTCTTATTAAGACGACTGCGTTGTTTAGAATATGCTAGTGGCAAAAAGGCCCTTCGAGAATTAGAAGAATATAATAAATTTATTGAACAGGAATTTGCTCATGCAAAATCATTAGTTGCCACTGAAGAAACCCGAACAATTGAAGACCTGATAAAAGCCAAATACGAAAAGACCGACGATAATTCCGAATCGGTTTCGACTGATTGTCGTTAAATCAAAATTGAGAACTCGGAAAAAGCCAAGTTCTACTTAAGATACTGAGTTTTCCGAACACTGTTTGTCTTGCTTTGCTTTGTTTACTATTGGTTCCTTGGCACTTTTTCAGATATTTCAAAATAAAAACTCTCAAAGTTTGTACCCAACATATTGGTGACACAGAAAAGAGAAAGAAATTCCTTGATTTCATGTTTTATTGAGCAGAAAATTATTTTTTTGAAGTCTCAAAATAGACTATATGACCAATAAGTTATCTTTTTCTTTTCTAAGAAAGACATTATTGTGAGACCGTAGAAATAACCGGCAGTCATCGAAAAGGACTTAAAAAAATCTTTTCTAAAAATTAATAATATAATTGGACATCATAAATTGATGTTTTATTTAGTCTTGACTTTTAGGTAAAAATTAGTAGTCTAAAATATGGCTCGGATATATTTAGGTCTGGGTTCTAATTTGAATGACCGTGAATATATGATAAAGCGCGCAATCCAAAGTCTTAATCGCCATAATATCAATGTGATTCGAATCTCACCAATTTATGAAACTGAACCCATCAATGATAGTGGAAATAATATTTCAGTATTACCTAAGACAGCGCCAACTACCTCAGCAAAATTTCTTAATTGTGTTGCCTTAGCCGAAACATTATATGAACCCGAGGTATTACTAAAAGTAATCAATGATATTGAGAATAATTTAGGTCGTAAACGAAAAGAAGGAATTCGCAATTTACCTCGGACAATTGATATTGATATCTTATTTTACGATGACCGAATTATTGATACGCCAAATCTGAAAATTCCTCATACCGCATTGCATAAACGCGCTTTCGTGCTTATACCCTTATTTGATTTGAACCCTGAACTATTTCATCCGGTCATCAAGAAAACAGTTAAAGATCTGTTAAAGTCAGTAGACAAAAAAGGAGTGGTTCTTTGGCAGAGTCAGCCAATATCGACACGGATTTAAGATATATTGCCATTGAGGGAATGATTGGAGTTGGCAAAACCGCTTTGGCAATAAAACTTGCGGAAAAATTGAATGCACGATGTGTCTTAGAAGAAGTTGAAGAAAATCCATTTCTTGCCAATTTTTACCAAGATATGCGAACCTACGCTTTACCCACCCAGTTATTCTTTTTACTTTCGCGACATCGACAACAGCAACAGATATCCCAACAGGCATTATTTCAAGAAAGAATTGTCTCTGATTATACTTTTTATAAAGACCGGATATTTGCTTATCTAAATCTATCTGACCACGAGTTAAAATTATATGAGAAGATTTATGACTTTCTGGAAAAGGATGTGCCGAAGCCAGATTTAGTTGTATATCTCCAAGCATCAATCCCTTTGTTATTAGAACGAATTAAAAAGCGTGGCCGAAGTTTCGAGCAGGACATTAGCCCTGAATATCTTGAAGCACTCTCTGATGCTTATAATCGCTTCTTCTTACATTATGACGCAACACCGCTCCTAATCGTTAACACTGCTAATTTAGATTTTGTCAAAAACGAAGATGATTTTGTTACTTTATTTAAAGAGATTATCACTACCACCCAAGGACGTCGATTCTTTTCACCCAGAACAAAAAAAATAAGATAAACAAACCTTATTCAACAAAATTTATAAATCTTTTAGCCTTAATTAAACACCTATTGTTATCTAACACCATTTTGGTAGTAACAACGCAAATTAGTGTAAGTGTTTTTATATGTATTAGTTAAAATTTGATATGGTTAAACCAGTTGACGTTGACTTTATCTTAAGTTAAACTATATATAATAGTATATTCAAATAAAAGAAAATATGGTAGTTTTGACATTGCTTTTTAGTGTATTTTTAATTACTAATAATACTTTTGCTGGTGAAATTAAAATTTCATCTGACTATATTCTGATTCGAAAAGCGGAAAATCGCTATGACTTGCATTATTTCTATGAGTTCCCCTATTCGGATATTTATTTTACAAAACAAAACCAAGGTTTTAAAAATCGCTATCAAATTACCATACAAATTTGGAACCACAAAGAACTTGTCGCCGGCAAAATTCTGGAAAGAGAAGTATTCGTAGAAAGATATGAAGATACCAAACTTCAAACCAAATCATTAACCGATAGTCTCCAACTCGAATTTATCTATCCTTCAAAAAATAAAACCCAATTGACCTTAAAAGTAAAAATCCGAGACCTTAACTCTGATAGTTATGGAGAAGATAAATTTGATATACGGCTTTACAATCTTCCCCATCGAATTCTATTTTATAAAAATAATACACCAAACCCCAAACGAATCTACTCAACTGACATTGGCAAAGAAGAGACATTAGGAATTCGATTGGAGTTATATTCAAACCAAGCGAAGAATTGCTCGCTGTTAATTAAAAGAGAACTTCTTCCGTCTTTTCCAATAACATCCGACAAGAAAAAATCTCGTCTGAGAACTGAAAAAAGGGTTTTCTTAGTTCCGATAGTTATTACGGACACACAATCTGCTCAAGAAAAAACAATTCTTAGTTTTTCATCGCCCATACGCAATCTCGTTGAAGACGGCGAAGGCAAGTATCGAATAACAATTATTGTTTATGATGATAAAGCGAAGAAAATATTAACCGCAATTGATTTTTTTGAGATAAAAAATTCTTTTTTTAACTCGACAACTGAATATTTAGAAATGGTTGACCGTTTAATGTACATTGCTACCGAAACCGAAATGCGTAATCTAAAAATGGCCGATGTGACATCAAGAGAGTCACTATGGAATGATTTTTGGAAAAAATATGACCCGAACCCTATTACGGAAATAAATGAAGCCGAAGAGGAGTATTTCTCTCGGATTGATTATTGCATAAAAAAATTTTCCGGTGGTGATAGAGGCTATAAATCTGACCGTGCTAAAATTTATATGAAATATGGTGAGCCCGATTATGTCGAATATGCGCCTTTTGAAAAACATCGTAACGCTTATGAGATCTGGTATTATTATCGATTAGGGAAACAGTTTGTCTTCTTAGACCAGCGAGGATTTGGCGAATTTATTCTCACCGAAATAAAATGACCATGATAAAATGGTTGTTATAATATAATATGGTTGTTATAATATAATTATAATATAAAATGAAATATAAAAATGAGAACAATAAAATAAAATGATTGTATTACCGTGCCTAAAATGTTATCTACTAAATATATTGGTCATATGAAAACACTAATCGGGCTTATCAGTCCAAGTGTAAATTATGATTTCTATAATTCAACTTTCAAAGACTTAATGATTTTTCTTATTTATGAAAAAAACATCTATATTAATTCCGTTTTTAAGATGAAACTTAAAAAGAAAATAAGGCCATTAAGAATTTTTAATTCATTTAGAATGTGTTTTATAATAGTTCTTTTGTTTTGTTCGCTAAATTTTTTATTAGCACAACAACTTTCAGTTGATTGGGCAGCATTTAACTACAGCCAAGGACTTTCTTTGGTAGAAGTTTATTATTCTTGCCCTTATAATATCTTTCACTACAAAACTAAAAATGATACGATTTCTGCTCAATATCGAGGCTCGTTTTATTTGAAGAGCATTAATACGCCGGAATCGATTATTGATAATTTTGAACGACGGGCAATAATTTCATCTTTTGAAGACGCACAAAAAAGAGATATGATGCTGGTCGATGGCTTCGGTTTTTTTGCCCGACCAGGGCCATATTGGTTTCGCTTAACACTCGAAGATGCCATTTCAACTTTAATTTTTACTGATACCATTACAGTTCCTAATTTTGAACAAGCCCCGGCTTTAAGCGATGTCGAGTTAGCATCATCAATAAAACCTGACACTTTAGGCGGTAAATTCTGCAAACAAGGCTTACGGATAATTCCCAACCCTTCTGGTAAATTTGGCCAGCATTACGAATTAATGTATGTCTATGTCGAAGGTTATAATCTAATTGACGACACCTTGCCATATGAATTTACTTATCGAATTTTAACTATTGATAACGACTCCAAGCAGTCGATTATTAAAACCTTTCCGACTGAAATTAAAAAGAAATCGGGCAGTAGTTTTGCCTATGCATTTGCTTTAAGCACAAAGGGATTAAAACCAGGTAGTTATCTTTTAGAAATTCAGTTAAAGGATAACACGTCCAACCAAACAGCAAGTAGCAGGAAAGTCTTTTCTATCAGTGGAAACGATATAAGTACAGCAACATTGGTTAAAGCAAGTTTACCTTTAGAAGACACCTTCTATTATCGGAAAATCGATTTATTAGCAACACCAAAAGAACTAAAACAATATCAAAAATTAACTTATGAAGGGAAGAACGAATTTTTGCGGCGCTTCTGGCGTAAATATAATTACGCAGAGTTTATAAAGAGGATAAAATATGTTGAAACTAAATATCAGTTCGCAGGCAAATCGGGCTGGGAAACGGACCGAGGAAAAATTTATATTAAATATGGTGCTCCAGATGAAATAATTGCTCATACGATGATTGAGCATGTTAAACCGCACGAACATTGGTATTACTATGAAAAAGGATTTCATTTTATTTTTATTGATATCCGAAACGATGGAACTTTTCCTCTAATTTACTCCAATACTGATTTAGAAAAAAAACATCCCGAATGGGAAAAATATATTGACCCACTGGAATTAGATGATTTACGGTAATGTTCCACTCATAATAAAAGACCCAGAGGGCAAATGAATCTATTTGTAAATTTTATTATCTTACAGCAAATGTAAGGACTAAAGAACTGTGATGTCACAAAAACATCTTGATGAGAAAAATATTCAATGTTTTGAAATCCAAATAAATCCTTTTCGAACCGAACTGGTATTAGTGAATCTAACGGAAAATAACGAAGAATTTAACCTCAAAGATTGGGTAGTAATTACTCTTTATAAGGAAATATTATTAGGGAAAATTGTGTGGTTAGTTCCCTATTCGCAATCGGCAATTTATGGAAAAATTTTAAGAAAAGCAACTGAAGACGATTTCTATCAACAAACAATTATAAAAAAAGAAGCAGATGAACTCTATACCTTAATTGAACCGATTGTTCGAAGTGTTGAACCGTCAGCAAAGGTTGTGTTAGTTGATAAAAGTTTTAATCGTTATAAAATATATTGCTATCTGATTGCAGAAAAAAGAATCGACTATGCTAAATTGCTTAAGATGTTAAATAATACTTTAGGAACACGCATTGTGATAAAACAGATTGGGGTCCGCGATTATACGAGGAGTTTAGGTGGAATCGGCGTTTGTGGCCGCGAAATATGTTGTCGAACCTTTTTAGAGACCCTTCAATCTATTACCTTAAGTATGGCACGCCAGCAAAATATATATGTAGAACCAGAAAAAATTTCCGGTGTTTGCGGCAAATTGCGCTGTTGTCTTGCATTTGAATTAAATGTTGAGCAATTAAAAGAAGAACTCCAGTCTAATAAAAAGCCTGTCGAAAAATAGATAAAATTCTTACTTCCCAAATCGCCTATCCGTTCCTAAAACGATACAATCCATTTTAATAGAGAGCATATTATCACATTAGAATTCTATCCATATTATGAAAAAATTTTCATTTAAGCAATGTTTTGAGCAAATGCTTAATTTCTAATATTTTTATTTTTTAATTGCATTTGTCTATATTCTGTAATCTTTTCAATTATCAAGTTTAAGGACCAAATCGATGAGCTTTCAAAAGATTGACATAACGGATATCTTTTCTATAATATTTTATTAGAAATTTAATATCATTAAAAGGAGACTATTATGCCAACAGGTTGGACTGGCCCATTAGAAAAAATTGATAATTACAGATTAAAAATACCTAAAAGTTATAAGCCACAAATGAAAGTTGATGGTATAATTTATATTGATGCCCGATTAGTCGATAAGGTTCGAGAAGATATGGCACCGGAACAGGTAGCCAATGTAGCCACAATGCCAGGAATATTAAAAGCCTCAATGGCTATGCCTGATGTGCATTGGGGGTATGGATTTCCGATTGGAGGTGTGGCTGGCTTTGATACAAAAACCGGTGTCATTTCACCGGGTGGTGTTGGCTATGATATTAACTGCGGTGTAAGATTGCTTCGCACAAATCTTTTTCGAAAAGATATTACTGAAGATATTTTAGAAAAATTGGTGCGTTCATTATTCTATAATGTGCCTTCGGGTGTTGGTTCAACCGGCAAAATCAGAATTACTGAAAGTGAAGTAAAACAAGTTTTAATTAAAGGTGCTCGTTGGGCATACGAAAATGGCTACGGAACAAAAGAAGATTTAGAACATACTGAAGAACATGGACAAATGGCAGGTGCTGACCCATCAAAAATTTCTCGTCGAGCCTTAGAACGAGGTGCACCGCAATTAGGAACACTTGGCGCCGGTAATCACTTTTTAGAGATACAAGAAGTGGTTGAAATCTACGACACAAATGCGGCTAAAATATTCCAGTTAGAAAAAGGTGAGATAACTGTAATGATTCATACTGGTTCGCGCGGACTGGGTTATCAAATTTGTGACGATAATGTAAGGGATTTAGGTAAAGCAGTTCAAAAATATAACATTTCATTACCGGACCGACAACTGGCTTGTGCGCCAATCGAATCTCCTGAAGGCAGAGCTTATTTTTCTGCTATGGTTTGTGCGGCAAATTATGCTTGGGCAAATCGGCAATGTATCACCCATTGGGTGCGCGAAGCCTTTAGCCAAGTTTTTAATAAATCACCCGACCAATTAGGTATGGAATTAATATACGATGTTGCGCATAATATTGCGAAATTCGAAGAACATATGATTAACGGAAATAAAATAATGGTATGTGTACATCGAAAAGGTGCCACGCGGGCATTTCCTCCAGGACATCCGGCCTTGCCAGAAAAATATAAACCGATTGGTCAGCCAGTAATAATTCCTGGAGATATGGGAACAAATTCGTATCTGCTTTTAGGCACACAAAAAGCCTTTGAGGAAACCTTTGGTTCCACTTGTCATGGTGCAGGACGAGTCTGGTCACGAACTAAAGCATTAGATGAAACCAGAAATCGTGATATTGCGCGCGAACTAAAATCAAAAGGCATTTTAGTTATGGCTGCCAGTCAGGAAGTATTACGCGAAGAAGTGCCTGATGCTTATAAAGATGTTGATATTGTAGTCGATATTTGCCACAATGCAGGAATTTCAAAAAAAGTTGCCAAAATGAGACCTTTATGTGTAGTGAAGGGGTAAAATTAATAAGAGTAAAAAAACAGCTTTCAATAAATGTTGGCTAATTTTTAGCATTTATCTGCTATCTTAAGAGTACATACTAATTAATGTTGCCGGTTGACAAAATAAGTTTAGTTCCCAAAACAAGCGGTGTTTATCTCTTAAAAGATAAAAATGGTAGAATCATCTATGTGGGTAAATCAAGAAATCTTAGAGAAAGGCTTCGGGCTTATACTCAAGAACAAACACAATTTTCTCGTGAACAATTAATTAGATATATTTATGATTTTGAGATTATTGAAACTAAATCTGAGGTCGAAGCCTTAGTCCTTGAAGACAATTTAATTAAATTGAATAAACCGCGCTTTAATGTGCGGTTAAAAGACGATAAAAAATTTCCTTATCTAAAGATTACGGTTCAGGAGAAATTTCCCAGAATCTTTGCGACGCGTAATTTAAGAAAAGACGGTTCAGTTTTATTTGGACCTTATACGAATGCCAAAAATCTGCGTCGTGCCATCAAAGCAGTTAGAACAATTTTTAAAATCCGAACTTGTCAGAAAAAACTACCTTTAACCAAACCTGAACGCGCCTGTCTCAATTTCGCAATGAACCGTTGTTTAGCGCCTTGCCAAAATACTATTACAGAATTAGATTACCGACAACGGATAAATAATGCCATTTCTTTTTTATCAGGAAAATCAAAAGGCTTAGAAAAAGAACTTGAACAACGGATGAAAAATGCTTCGGACCAAGAAGATTTCGAAACCGCCGCAATTTTGCGCGACCAACTTTTTGCTTTGAGAGATATTACACAAAAACAAGATGCTGTATTTACTGATATTGCATCCCGAGATATTATTGGCCTTGCTTTAGCCGAGACCGCAAGTAAAGAAGGATTGCAGCGTACAAAATCTTATGCGAATGCTACTTTAATTAAAATTCGGGATGGCAAAATTATTGGTAAGGAAAATTATCCTTTTATCCTAAATAAAAAAACTGACCCGGATGAGATCGTTGAAACGCTCTTAAGAACAATTTATCTGCACACTTATGATATTCCTGACGAAATTATTCTTCCAATAAATCTTAAAAACAAACAAGTTTTTCGACAATGGTTTCGACAAGAAAAAGACAAAAAAGTCAGAATTTATCATCCGCGCTCGGGAATAAAAAAAAGATTGTTAAAATTGGCTTTAACCGATGCTGAAGTTGGTCTTACAGAAATTATCCCTGCGCCCAAGCCCTCTCAGCCTCTTTTAGAATTACAGCGAATCTTACATTTGTCTCAACCACCTAAGACTATTGAAGGCATTGATGTCTCAAATATTGCAGGTACTTTGGCAACAGGTTCAATTGTTGTTTTCACTAACGGTTATCCTAATAAAAAAGAATATCGGATGTTCCGAATCAAAAATGTCTCTGGACCTGATGACTATGCAATGATTCAAGAAGTATTAACCCGGCGCGTAACCAAATTAATAGGTGAAAATCAACCTTTACCTGATTTAATCTTAATTGATGGTGGTAAAGGTCAACTATCGGCTGCGGAAAAAGTATATGCATCAGCGCCAAAACCAATACCACTACTTGCTTTCGCGAAAAGGACCGATACATTATATTATAGTGATGGTCGAGAAATCTCGATTCCAGCTTATTCACCCGCATTAAAACTACTCAAACGAATTCGAGATGAAGCACATCGCTTTGCGATAAGATATCATAAAAGATTGCGTGGGAAAAAATTAATCGTTTCCGAATTAGATGCCATACCAGGTATTGGTCCGAAACGAAAGCAAACCTTAATAAAACACTTTGGCAGTGTGGATAAAATCAAGTCAGCATCCGTTGAAGAAATTGCTCGGCTTAATGGCTTTAACCAAAAAATTGCTGAGAAGATTTATCATGAATTAAATAAAAAGTGAACCCCTTGGGGATATAAAAAACAATTAAAAGTTTTATAGTTAACAGGTTATACCTATTATAAAATATGATTGCCCATAAAATTTTGCTTTTTGATTTAGATGGCACTCTGACCGATTCAAAGCAAGGCATAATAAATTCGATTCGCTATGCATTAAGTAAAATGAACTTAAAAGAAAACAATATAAATCTGGAAAAATTTATTGGTCCGCCTTTGGCAGAATCATTTGAAAAATATTTTGGATTGGACAATAATACTGCTCGTTATGCAGTATCAGTCTATCGTGAATACTATGCAGTGAAAGGTATCTTTGAAAATAGAGTCTATCCTGGCATACCGGAATTATTGCACAAACTAAAAGATAAGAAAAAAACTTTGGTATGTGTTACTTCCAAAGCAGGTTATTATGCTCAACAAATATTAGACCATTTTAATTTGAGTCAATATTTTACTAAATTAGTTGGCAGTAATATGGATTTAACTTGCACTCATAAGATCGAACTAATCAGACTTGCACTCTCTTATTTCCCAGAAAATTCTAATTCTGACTTTATAATGATTGGAGACAGAGCAGATGATATTATTGGTGCTAAAAAGAATAATATTAAATCGATTGGCGTATTGTATGGATATGGAACCGCTGAAGAAATCAAAGCAGAAACACCTGATTATATTGTTAAGTCAGTAAAAGAATTAAGAAGGACTTTATGCGGTTTTTCGCTTTTGTTTTTTAAGTAATGAGACTATCTCAATGCTGGTTTATCTTCAAACACTAACTTAAACGAAAATGCGAACTTGCCGAATTTTTATATTTGACCGAATTAACTCAGGAGACAAAAGATTAATTGATTCATTCGGCTATCTAATCGATGATGCGTAGGATAAATTGTGCGGCGAATAAAAGGATTATCGAAAAATCAGTCGGTTTAGCGGTTTGGTAGGTATGGCCATAGGATGCCTACCGGAATGTCTCTCGGCTTGTCTTCTGGCTTATCGACCGGCTCACCTTTAGGATAACGGAGAATGTCCACAGATTAGATAAAATACCATATTTCTAATTTTTCACAAAAGTTGATTATATCTTCAAAATAAATGACCAACAATTATTCTTATAAAAATAAATAAATAGTTTGTCTACTGTCGCTTCATTGTATATTACTTTCCGCCGGTGCCTGGTTCTTTTAACTGGTGCCTGTGCTTTTATTATACTCATAAAAATACCATATTTCCAATCAGCCACTGTTTTGTCTAATGATTTAACTTTTAGATTATCAATTAGATAACAGATAAAGTCGCGTAATTTTCTGTTTGCTAATTAAAATACACTGCTTGATAAAATTTTTAAGGGCTGTCATTTATTTGTTGTTTTCTGTATTTTAGAATTATTACCAACTATTTTAGTTAAAGGAAAATATTTTATATATTTATGACTGAGAAAAAAATAGTTTGAAGAAATAATGGGAAGGAGAGAAGTTTATCTTTAATTTAACAGAATCGCCGCACATCCAGAAAAATCCTTCTGAAAGACAAAAAGAAAAGCAACGCTAAGAACAAAAGAAAAAGAATATATTTTATATTAAATTAATTTGGTTTCGTCAAGCATCAGAAAATAGAATAAAAATTTTAACAACAGATTATTGTTATGTTAAAGTTATCTTAGACTCAATACGATGTAATATATTCAGAGGTCTCATTTAATTTTATTGACATGACGAATTCATTAAATTATAATTTTTTATTCATAAGTTTCGTTTATGAAAGGAGCAACAAAAATGAGTGATAAGAAAACTTTGGCTGAAAAGAAAAAAGCCGATTTAGCTGGTCCCGGAATCGGAGATTATAAAGAAATTGAGAAAATTCTTCCTACTGATTATAAATCACTTTTGGATGTCAAAGAAACACAATTTGCTCTGTTTAAATTAAAACGGTATATTGAAGATAATTTAAATAAAGAATTAAATCTTTTTACTGTCGAGGTGCCATTAATCGTTGATGTTAAAAGTGGCGTTAATGATATGCTTGACCGAGATGGTTCACGAACTCCGATTCAATTTCACATTTCCAATGATTATGATAAACACCCAATTGATGCTCAAATTGTCCAAGCAGCAACGAAGTGGAAGCGAATGGCATTAAAACAATTCAAGTGTAAAGTCGGCGAAGGTATAAATACTGATATGCGCGCAGTCCGAAAAGATTATTTTTTAGACCATGACCATAGTGCCTATGTTGACCAGTGGGATTGGGAAAAGGTCATCACGAAAAAAGACCGTAATCTCGATTATTTAAAAAATACAGTTAAGAAAATCTGGAAAGTTATTAAAAATGCCGAAACTTATATTCAAGAGGAATTTCCGAAATTAAAGACAAAAAAATATCCCAATTTACCTGATGAACTTACTTTTTTCCACGCTGAAGAAATTCTCGATATGTATCCCAATATGCCTCGCAAACAAAGAGAAACCGCGATATTGCAGAAATATCCGGCAATCTTTATTATAGGAATTGGTTGGATTTTAAAAGACGGCTATCCTCACGAGATGCGAGCTGCGGATTATGATGATTGGGTTACTCCTACTATTACTAAAAATGGGCAATTAATGCATGGCTTAAACGGCGATATTCTGGTCTGGAATCCTGTCACAAAACGCCGTCACGAACTATCATCAATGGGCATTAGGGTGACCAAAGAAACCTTATTAGAACAACTCAAAATTACCAATCAAATGCACCTTTTGAAATATCCCTATCATCAAGCAATAATGAAGGACGAAATTCCTTTAAGCATTGGTGGTGGAATCGGGCAATCAAGAACCTGTATGCTTCTTTTAAGAAAAGCCCATCTGGGTGAAGTGTCTGTGACAGTGTGGCCCAAGATTCTCAAAGATATTTGTGCTAAGAAAAATATCTTTGTTTTGGAATAGTCGACTTTAATATTAATAAGACGAATCTAACAAAGCACGATAAAGAGTCTTTCACTTGATAAAGCATAATCGGTAAATTGTCTTATGGTTATGACATATTAGTAATAAGATAAAGGTAATACCGGGCATTAAATTTTTTACAATGAAAATAAGAATTATTGTTACTGGTGGCACATTTGATAAAGAATATAATGAATTGACTGGCGAATTGTATTTCAAGCATACTCACATCTATGATATGCTTAAACTTGGCCGTTGTAAACTTGATATCGTTGTTGAAGAACTGATGATGATAGATAGTGCATTAATGACTGATGTTGAGCGTGACAAAATTATCAATGCGGTGAATCGAGCTAAAGAAAACCGAATTTTAATTACTCATGGCACTGACAAAATGGTTGATACTGCCCATGCTTTAGCCCACGCGGTCAAAAATAAGACCATTGTGCTAACGGGCGCAATGGTTCCTTATAGTTTTGGCAGTTCCGATGGCATGTTCAATTTAGGTTCTGCTTTAGCGTTTGTCCAAACATTACCTCCGGGAGTTTATGTTGCAATGAACGGTAAATGCTTCCACTGGCATAAAGTCAGAAAAAAGAAAGAAACTGGTTATTTTGAAGAAATAGATGAACAAACTAAATAACATTGAGAACAAATAGAGAAGATAAGAAATTATGTTTTTTTTAATGAATCGACAAACAAATTAAATAAAATAATGGAAGGGAATAAATAAGAATAAGGAATTTTTAAATGTTATATTTACTCTCAAGAAAATAGACGAAACATATTAAATAATATTACTTGACCGGGCTTAAAAACAATAATCTGAAAGAAGCAATATGATAGACTGACTAATACACTCGATGAAATTACAAAAAAAATTCCGCTTGACCTTTCTAATGGAAAACAATATATTTATTTATAAGAAATTATCTGATGGATTCATAACTTATAGAATTGGCTCGGATGGCAAAGATGACCATGGGAATCCGGAAACGGTTATCGTTTGAAAAGTTAAAATATAAAATTGACAATTAAGATATAATAAAAAATAATAGTTGTCATAATGTATATTAATAAAGACAACAATAAATCTACTAAAGCAAATTTTGCTTTTTGAATTCACCTCAAAATAAACTTACCGGTATTGAAACTCAAAATATATGTCGTTGCTATAGGTAATATTTAGATGCAAATTTTTGCACATTTTATACTAATTTTGTGTCATTAAATAGTAAGGACTACATAATTTCAGGCTCCCCAATGTTATACATAAACGTATACAAAAAAATAAGATACAGTTTTGCTATATCTCTATGAATTTCAATCTGCTAATGCTAAATTCTATTAATTGGATGGTATGACTCCCTCCACGGCTCAGAAATTCGAAAAAGTTATGTTGAGGATTTCTTAAGAGCAAGCAAGAAATAATTTTTAATTCAGGATTACGAAATACATTTTGTCAAATGCCGACTAAAATATCTTTTAATTGATGTTTTAATTAGGCTTATGGTCTACCATTTAGGTTATATCATCAGTCGTTGTTCAGAGCATAAAAAAGTAAACTATTAAGGCATACAGTCCCTCATTTTAGAGTTTACAAAAGCGCTCTTTTTTAATATTTCTCAAACTGTTTCATTTTATCAAAAAAGTTTGCAAAACTGCTCTTTTTTCATTGGTGTTATGGGCCAAGCGGTATATAGGGTCAAAAAATTGACTATTTGAAAAATTAGCAATTTATGATTAAGATTCTAAACAACAAAGAGGTTAATTCTTGACTTTAAGAAGTTTTGCTTGTATGATACAGCAAGTGAATTCCGAAAGTAAAAGCAAATATTTTAGTTAGAAAGGAGCAAATTATGGCGAATGAAGTGAAACCGCCGATTAATATTGAAATCGGTGAAAAGGAATCCGAAGGAATCTATTCTAATTTTGTGCTTATTGCCCATTCAGCATCAGAATTTATTATTGATTTCGCCCGGATGCTTCCTGGCTTACCTAAAGCCAAAGTCTTTTCGCGAATTGTGATGACACCTCAACATGCGAAGTTATTACTTAATGCCTTAGAAGAAAACATTAAAAAATATGAAGACCGATTTGGTAAGATAAAACTACTGGGTAAAGAAGAAGAGATTAAAGGTTTTGGCTTTTCTCCTACTACTGAAAAGTCATAAAATCACATAAAACCGAGAATGAACATTAATAAATACAAACTCAAAAAATATTTACTTGAGTTCAAATGAATACTTTTGATTTCAGACAGGTTTTTCTATAATTTAAATTTACTTATTTTTTAAGTAGTGAAAGAATTTAGAGAACTAAACGAACCTTTACAGTCTTTAGTAAAACAGATTGTTACTGTTTGTCAACGGTATAATGCGGAAGCATTTTTAGTTGGCGGACCACTGAGAGATTTGTTGATGAAAAAAGGAAAATCATCGCCGACAATAACAGACTTAGATATTGCGGTGACAAAATCTTATTATAATATTGGCAGAGATTTAGCAAAGAAGTTAAAAGCAAAAGTGATTCATTATCCTCAATTTATGACACTAACTCTGCAATGTCCAATGTTAAGAATTGATATTGCCCAAACGCGTAAAGAATATTACCCTCAACCGGCAGTTTTACCCCAAGTTAGTCCGGCATCAATTGAAGAAGATTTGAAACGACGCGACTTTACGATTAATGCAATGGCACTAAAACTTACTAAAAAACCGCCCTATCCGATTATTGATTTATTTAATGGCCAAAGAGATTTGAAAGCCAGCATAATTCGGATTTTGCATACTTCCAGTTTTATTGATGACCCGACTAGAATTTTCCGAGCAATACGATTTGCCGTCAGATTCAATTTCAAAATTGAGCCGATAACAAAACTCTTAATGAAAAAGGCAATTTTTGATAACCGAATTAATCTACTTTCGGGTGAACGCATCTTGTATGAGTTAAAAATGATTCTCCAAGAAAAGAAAGCAACTGAGATATTAAAGACATTACAGCAATTTAAGATAATAGAAAATGTTTTCGGAGTTCAATTACCGAAAAAGTTTTTTCAAGAAAGTCAAATTTTAGATGATTTTACGGATATTGATGCCAAGTTAAGCCATCTTTTTGCTTATTTACCGGAACCGACTTGGTCGCGCTTTCCTTTGACTTTGGAAGTAAAAAATTGTGCTAAGGCGATAAAGAATTTTTCTCAGGTAAGAAAGAGATTAGCCCGAACAAGATTGCCTAGCCAAATTTATCAAATATTATCTTCATTACCAAAACCTGCGCTAAAAATTTTATCTTTAGTTGAGAAAAAGGTGATAAGCAATAAAATTAAATTATTCCTCGAGAAATATTCTAAAATAAAGATTTATACCTCGGGTAAATTGTTACAATCAATGCAAATACCTCCAGGACCGATTTATCGAAAAATTTTGGCTGGTCTACGAACTCAGGTTTTAGACGGAAAAATTAAAGGTCAAAAACAAGAGATTGACTATATTAAAACTCTATTAAAATGTCAAATTTAACTTCAATTATTCTATCGGCACCAGCAATTCTTTTTGGATTAACAATTCATGAATATGCTCATGCCTTAATTGCCTTAAAACTTGGTGACCCAACCGCAAAATTTATGGGTCGGTTGACCTTAAATCCCTTAAAACATTTAGACCCGATTGGTACAATTAGTCTTTTTCTATTTCGACTGGGATGGGCAAAACCCGTTCCAATTAATCCCAATTACTTTAGAAATTATAAACAAGGGGTATTATTAACTTCATTAGCCGGACCAGGAGCAAATTTTATCGTTGCCGTTATTTTTGGATTGTTACTAAGAATAATCTATTTAATACCTTCTCTCTCGCCGAGTAGTTTTATCATAATTATCTTAGAAATGTTCGTATTTTTTAACCTCATTTTAGCCATCTTTAATTTAATTCCCATACCACCTCTTGACGGCTCCAAAATTCTCTATTATCTTTTACCGACAACAATGGCGGAAGAGTATGCTAAATTAGAGCGCTACGGGTTTTTTATGCTGTTAGGAATTATCGTATTAGGTCAACTAATCGGCTTTTCAATTTTTGGTATTATAATTTTACCCTTTATAAGAATATTTTCGAGTTTGATTATTGGCCATAGTATTATTTAAAAACATAAACACAATTTATGCCGTTTCTCGGTGGTGAAATAGCACTAAAATTATGAGAGCAGGTTTTAGAGCAAAAAGTGACAACTCAAAAATTAAAATAATTATAAGTGTCTTAATTGTTTTATTAATTGCCTTTATTCTAATTAGTTTAATCTCATTTCATTTTGGCCAAAAATCGCCTTCTGATAACTGGGGTGGTTTTATCGGCAGTCATCTGAGTCTAGGACTAGTCTATATGCTTGGCTATTGCGTCTATCTAATTCCAGCAATTATCTTACTTTTTACCATTAGTGAATTGGTTAAAGAAAGTTTTCGACGATTTATTCTACCAAGCATCATTTGGCTCTTGGGTATCTTTTTGTTTGCCAGCATTATTTCATTTTCAATTGGGCGGATTGGTTATACCAGTAATTATGGTGGTTTAATTGGCAGTTGGTTTGCCAAATTATTATTAAATCAATTGGGTATTTTATTGACTTATTTTATTCCACTATTTCTGCTTTATAGTTTAGTTCCCCTAATCCGTAATCCTAAAAACCGGCGAACCTATCTGCGTGAAGGTCTATTTATCTTTCTATTAATTGTGCTTGTACAAATGCTTATTGCTCGAATAAAACCAAGTGCTTATTGGTTGCCGGGAAAAATAACCGCAATTCCACTTGCTGGTAAAATAACTAATGCTTTTATTAATTGGTTTCGCTATTTGACAGGCAATTGGGGAAGTTTAATAATTATTATTGTTGCGCTTTTAATTGTAATTTTAGTTTTTACCAATGTGCCATTTGTGCATTTGATTGCCAATATCTACCATTCTATAATTAGCAGTTTTAAAAAAATAAAACCAAAGAAAAGGACCGCAGTTATTAAAGAACCAATATCAGAAAAATCGAATGTACCAGAACCTGTGGTTGAAGGAGCAGTTCAGACTGAAACCGAAACAGAAATTATAGAACCTCCTCCGACTAAAACAATCACTGATAAAAGGAAATCATTTATTGGCACAAAAGGTGTCCAAAGTGCTGTAATTGACGAACAGCAATTTCAGAATGAATTTTTAGCATCTTTGGATATTCCGCCAAGTGAAGAAGCACCGGTTGACCAGAAAACTTTAGAAGAAGGGGCTAAAGTCTTACTGGAAAAATTAAAAGAGTTCGGTATTGAAGGAAGAGTTACTGATATTCTAACTGGTCCAATGATTACCCGTTATGAATTTGAACCAGCACCAGGCATAAAGATTCAACGCATTGAGAGTTTGGCGGATGATTTAGCACTTTCGCTTAAAGCCGAAAGAATTCGTATCTTAGCACCGATTCCTGGCAAAGCAGTTGTTGGTATTGAAGTTCCCAATAAATATCGTAGAATTGTCTATTTGCGCAATATCTTAACAACTGAAGAATTTACCGCCAAGACCTCACCATTGACTTTTGCCTTAGGTGAATCGATTACCGGTGAACCTTATTGTGCCGACTTACGCGAAATGCCGCATGTTTTAATTGCCGGGACTACGGGTTCAGGTAAGAGTGTTTGTATCAATACAATGATTACTTCGATTATATTCCGCTCGTCTTATCATGATGTCAGATTTTTAGCAATTGACCCAAAACAATTGGAATTGCCCGTTTATAACTCAATACCGCATTTGCTCAGTCCAACAACTATTGACCCGAAAGTAGCAATATCAGAATTGGACAGAGTAATCAGTATAATGGAAAGTCGTTATGGAATATTTGCTGGATTAGGAGTTCGGGATATTGCTGGTTATAATTTAGTCGCACAAAAAGAAGGATTAGAAAAGAAACCGTATATTGTTGTGGTTATTGACGAACTTGCGGATTTAATGATTAGAGCCCCCACGGAAATCGAAGAAAAAATCACCCGCTTGGCACAAATGTCTCGGGCGGTCGGCATTCACTTAGTTTTAGCAACGCAAAGACCATCAGTAGATGTTATTACTGGTTTAATCAAGGCAAATTTTCCTTGTCGGATTGCATTTCAAGTGGCATCAAAGACTGATTCGCGGACAATTTTAGATATGAATGGTGCCGAGGCATTATTAGGTCGAGGCGATATGCTCTTTTTACCGCCAGGCAAAGGTGAACCACAAAGATTACATTGTGCTTATGTTTCGGCACAAGCAACCAAAAGAATCGTTGACCTTTGGACCAAAAGGTATCTTATTGAATTATTATCCGAGTATGTTTCTAACCCTCAGGAAATGGCGGAGCAAATTATTGCTAAACAAGTCGTCGATGTTCTAATTGACCGAGAAAAAGCATCAATTAAAAGAAAACAGCAGGATTTTTACTCAGTTGTTCCCGAAGATATTGCAGAAAAACTTTGGGCTCGCGAGTATCATCAAAAACTCTCTGAAGAAATTGATATGCCACACAGTAAAAAAACAGAAAGACCTGGAGCCGAACGCGAAGTTGATGAACTTTTAGCCGAAGCGGCCAAAATTGTCTTTCGACATCGCGAAGCATCAGTTTCAATGCTTCAAAGAAGACTTGATATTGGCTGGGCAAGAGCCGGACGGATTATTGACCAGTTAGAACAATTGGGCGTTGTCGGTCCTTATGTTGGTTCTAAATCCCGTAAGGTCTTAATTGACACTGAAGAAGATTTACAAAAACTGCTTGGCACTTTGACACACAAACCTTTAAGTGAAAATAAGACTTAATTAAAATATAGACGATGCGTTTTTCTGCATTATTATTCATAACATCGATGACATAAAGGAGACCATAGTGTCCGAAGAAAAAATACCGATTCATTATGTCTGCACGCATAATGAAGCAAAAGAATTAATTGAAAAGCATAATCAGTTCTGGGTTTCTAACTGTGGATGTCGAGAAAGTAATGAAAAAGGATGCCAGCGTTCCCGAATTGATGTCTGTCTATTTTGGGACCCAAATGATCCTGGTAGTGGCTCTAACAAAAAGGAAGTTAACATTGCTTTTGTTCACAACATTATGAAAGAGGCACATACCAAACAACTCGTAACACGACCATTTCGCAATGAGACAAGAACTGACACTGCCGGTATTTGCTTTTGCTGTGAGGATTGTTGTGCTTATTTTGTATCACCAGGTAAATATGCTTGCGACAAAGGAAAATACATTGAAAAAACCGATATGGAACAATGCACGCATTGTGGCGAATGCGAATCAGTCTGTTATTTCAAAGCCAGAAAGATGATTAATGGAAAACTTGTCATTGACCCAAATGCCTGTTATGGTTGCGGATTATGTGTTGCCGTTTGTCCAACAGAATGTATAAAAATGATTTTAAGATAAGTAACAAAAAGAGTTACGACAATGAGAAAAAGTGAAATAATCGTATTGCTGATTTTTCTTTTAAGTTTAGCCATTAGTATCTATTTCTATCCGAAATTACCAGACAAAATTCCGTCGCACTGGAACATACAAGGAGAAGTTGATGGTTATATGAGCAAATTCGAAGGATTATTCTTGATGCCGATTGTTTTATTAGTAATGTTCCTTCTTTTCATTATAATCCCTAAAATTGACCCGTTAAAATCTAATATTGAAAAGTTCCGAAAATACTTTGATGGATTTATTATTCTGCTCTTCTTATTTATGCTTTCTCTCCAAATATTTATAATTTTTTGGTCGCTGGGAACAAAAATAAGACCCCAAATATTATTTCCGATTGGATTAGGGGTTCTATTCTTCTATATTGGTTTTCTTTTGGAAAATGCCCAACGAAATTGGTTTATTGGTATTAGAACTCCTTGGACATTAAGCAGTGATTCGGTATGGGATAAGACCCATAAATTAGGTGGAAAATTATTCAAGATAATCGGCATTATTGCATTAATTGGTATTATCTTTAGTAAATACGCATTCTGGTTTGTCATTGTCCCAGTAATTATCACAAGTCTCTATTTGTTCATCTTTTCTTATATTAAATACCGAGCGGAGAATAGATAGTTTAATAATATACATTTTCAGTTATATTAGATATTTGTTTTCTTAACGCAAGAGACTATATTATGATGTTTTGGAAAAAGAACGAGAAATACATTTATTCTTTTTCCGTGTATTCACTCCATTGTTCAGCGAGAATATCTCTTCTTGGTTTATACACGGTTTCATAAAAATATCGCATTGACATCAATACACCTCTATCATATTCTTGGCAAATCTTTACTGCTTCTTTCCAGGCTTTATTAAATGCTTTACCAAACCGATGGGCGATTTGTTTTTCGAAGTTTTCTGGAGTTTGCACTTCGTTACCGATTGTAAATAGTCTTTTTCCTTCTAACTCTACAGCATACGCCATTTCATCGCCGAGACGATAAATGCCGAATGTCTTTTGCAGTTGCTCAATCTTTTTCGGCGCCAAATGTAGTTTGAATTTTGGAGGTTTTATTGGACCTGGCTTTGGTTTGAAACCTCTTTTGGCGGCAGCATAAAATATTGCCCGATTGAGCCCCCAACTCTTTGCAGTATCAAGTGGCTCGCCTAAAACATAAGCCCTTGCGGCTTGTAATAGTGCCATCACCTGAAATCTACCTACCGGCATTTTATTTATTATAGCTTAGTGTCTTTGGTTAGTGCATTTTTAAATGTTTTGGCAGTGCTTTAGAGGTTGTGGTTGCTTTAGTAACCGCATCAACTTTAAGTGATTAGAGTCGTTTGATTCGTTCAAGGATTGCCTCAGCTATTTTTGCATATTTAAGGTTGCAGTTTTATTACGGCTTTGAAATTTTCAATTTCGTGATTTTTAACTGTTAGTTCTATTTCAAATGTAAAATTTCTGTAAGCAAAATCACCATTATAAACTCCAGCCGGTATCTGACTATGGTTAATGTCTGTGAATTGCATCTGCTGTACAACTAAATATTGGTCGCAAAGTCGCAAATTAGAAAATTACAGTTGCAGTTATTAAAATTGATAAACTAATAGCAATTCCGATTAAGATTCTTTTTAGCATTACATTATCTTATAATAATAGATTTGAAAACCAATTTGTTTGAATTTTACCTTAGCCATTCGTATCATTGCCATTTAATTTTTCGCCAACTCAATGTTGTTAATGGTGCATCTGTGCCAACTTGATATTGGGAATTCAATTCTTTTAAGACAATTCCTTCCTGTCCTAATTTTACCGTTTGTTCTATATTGCCTTTGAAATCTTTATATTCAATTAAACTCAAAGGTGGCCTTAATGGTAGTTGTTTAAGTATTCGTTTTCGTGCTTTTAATGGTAAATTACCGATAAATTTATTTTTATAATAAATAATATCAAACACATATATTATCGGTTTTGCTTTGGGTTTCTTAGCAAATAATGATGGGATAAATCTTCGTCCGTGAGAAGAAAAGAGTTCACAATCTAAAAGAGAACCATTAGGAACATCGAGCAATGCCTTATTTAAGAAAGATAATTTATTTGACCAGTTAGGTCTTTTCTCTAATCGTCGGCCCCAACATTCAATGCGACCATTAGAATATTTTATTATCTGCATGCGCCAACCATCAATCTTTGGTTCGATTATCCACTGACCTTTAAGTTTCTCACCAAAATAAGGTATTGGTTGCATCAGCCAAATTGGACCGGATAAGTTCATATATCTTAAGATAATTAATCGGATTTCGCACTAAATCTGTTAATTCTTATTTTTCGTTTGTTTTCTCCTAAAACCTCCAATGTAACTTTTGTGATATTTTGGGGCAATTCGCTTTCTGCCTTTTCTGCCCATTCAATCAGACAAATACCATTACCATATAAATAATCATCTAAACCAATGCTTAATATTTCCTCAAGATTTTTTGTGCGATATAAATCAATATGATAAATTGGCAATCGGCCTTGATATTCATTAATCATAATAAATGAGGGGCTTTTAACAATATCTTGTTCTTTAACCCCTAAGCCAAGACAGATTCCTTTAATCATCGTCGTCTTGCCACTGCCTAATTCACCATAAAAAGCGATTATATCACCGGGTTTAAGTAATGTTCCAATATTCTTGCCAAGTTCAATTGTTTCTTCAGATGATTCGGTTATGTATTCCATATCAAACCCACAGAGGCACAGGGTATCAAATTGATTCTCTGTGCCTCCAATTCTTTGTGGTATTTTTTACACCATCTCTACTGCCATTGCAACTGCTTCGCCGCCACCTAAACAAATCGCAGCAAGGCCTTTTTTTAGATTACGGTCTTTTAAGGCATGTAATAGTGTTACAACGATTCTGGCTCCTGAAGCCCCAATGGGATGTCCTAACGCTACTGCACCACCATTAACATTGAGCTTTTGGGTATCGATACCGAGTTCTTTAACATCTGCCAGTACTTGCGAACTGAACGCTTCGTTTATTTCAATTAAATCAAAGTAATTAACATCAACATTCAATTGTTTTAAGATGCGCTGGACTGCTTTAACTGGCGCATAAAAGAGCATTTTCGGTTCAACACTACCAGTAGCATAAGCCGTAATTTTAGCAAGCGGTTTGATGCCTTTTTTATCTGCAATTTCTTTAGACATTACCACCAATGCAGCAGCACCATCATTGATACTCGAAGCGTTGCCTGCAGTAATGGTTCCATTATCTTTTTTGAATACTGGCTTTAATTTAGCCAAGGATTCCATTGTCGTATCAGCGCGTGGTCCTTCATCTGTGTCAATTACAATCGGTTCGCCTTTTTTCTGTTGAATCACTACAGGCACAATTTCGGCTTTGAACTTACCATTTTTAATGGCCTCAACTGCTTTACGGTGGCTATGATAAGCCCATTCATCTTGCATTTCTCGTGTGATACCTGAGTTCTCCGCAGTAAATTCACCAAGCATTCCCATATGAACATTTTCAAATGCACACCAGATACCATCATAAATCATTCCATCAACAAGTTTCACATCTCCCATCTTATTTCCATTGCGTAATTGGTGTAGATAATATGGTACATTAGACATTGATTCTTGACCACCAGCGATAACGATTTTAGCGTCACCGGCTTTAATTTGCTGAGCGGCTAAAACAATCGCAATCATTCCTGAACCGCATACTTTATTAACTGTTAATGCTGGAATTTCAGGTGATAGGCCGGCTTTAATTTGAGATTGGCGCGCAGGAGCTTGTCCTAAGCCAGCAGGACAAACGTGTCCCATAATCACACCGTCAATATCATCAGAAGTGATTTGAGCTCTTTTTACGGCTTCTTTAATGGCAATTCCGCCCAATTCGGCTGCGGATAAACTGGCAAGGCCACCTAAAAACCTACCTACTGGTGTTCTTGCTGCTGAGGCGATTACAATTTCTGTTGTATTTGTCATAATTTACTCCTTTCTCAAAAATATCTAATTACAGAGGTTATTGAGTTCGGCAGAGAAAAAATATTTCTTTTCTCCGCAGTCCTTATATCCTCTGACTGATTCGTTCATTTTTTATTAAAATCCATTTCAAAGATGAATGTAACTTTCTATTTCATCCAACTTGCTTTTCTTTTTTCTAAAAATGCACTCATTCCTTCTTTGGGTTCACCTGTGGAAAAACATAATGCAAAAGTTTCGATTTCCAGTTCTTTAGCCGTTTCCAAATTAGCATCCAGCCCTCGATTAATAATTGTTTTTGTCATTCTAATTGCTAATGGTCCTTTGTTCATAATCTTTTTTGCCATCTCTTTTGCAGATTCAATCAATTTTTCTGCTGGCACCACTTTATTAGCAAGACCAATTCGGTATGCTTCTTGTGCATCAATCATATCACCGGTATAGATTAGTTCTTTTGCAATACCGGCACCACATAATCGTGCTAACCGCTGAGTGCCACCAAACCCAGGAATGATACCAAGATTAACTTCAGGTTGACCAATCTTAGCGTTTTCGGAAAGAATTCTAATGTCACAGGCAAGTGCAATTTCACAACCTCCACCTAAGGCAAACCCATTAATCGCCGCAATTACTGGTTTCTCAATATTCTCCAGTTTACTAAGAACTCGATGGCCATTTTGGGCAAATGTCCTTGCTTCAACACTGGTAAAATTGCGCATTTCCGATATATCAGCCCCGGCAACAAATGCCTTGCCTTCGCCAGTTAGAATAATAACGCTAACATCAGAATTAACAGCAAGGATATCTAATGTGTGTTCTAATTCCAAAATGGTTTCGGTATTAAGTGCATTCAAAACTTGCGGCCGATTAAATTTAATAATAGCAATATTATCTTCGATTGTTACCAAAAGATTCTTATTATTCATTATGCCTCCTTGCTTTGACAATATCCTATATTATTTACATTTAAATCCATTAGTCTATTATAGAAAAATCATATCAATAGTCAATCTTTTTGAATTATCATATGAAAAATGCGTTGCAATATTATGTATTAAATATTCCCAGTAAATAAACACATCATGTAAACTCCTACTCGTAGCGTTGTTTTAGAGTTTAATAATGTTAATTCCTAATTTTAAGATAATCCGTAGATAATATAAATTCCTAACTCATAGCATTTTGGGAGATAATGTTAATCTCTAATTTTATCGCTTTTTATGTTCAATTTTATTCTGAGCCTTTATGACCTGTGCCTTTTCGTAATTTTCAACATTATTAAGCAATTTGTCTGGTATGAGATATTGTTCCTATTTGTGAAATAAGAACTCGTAAAAAGTACCATAAAAACCATGCGCTGCGTATACGCTCGTTTCGAGCCGGTATCAATTCAATCAGTGTATTCAAGAATACGAGAATGACTTTTTAATTTTCTGCTCAATAACTTATCAATAAGAACAAGGAAAACACTAATAACTATTAATGACTTATAACTTAAAGTCGTCAAGTGCGATAACTAACTTAAAGATAATTTTGTTAGGTAACAAGTCAAAAAATTATAATAAACAACTTTACTGAATCCAAAACAAAAATAGCGCTATTTTATTTTCTCTTAAGGAATAATTGCTGTCTGCAATAATTACTTGAGTATCGGCATAATTGGTAGGATATTACAATTCAGTCTTGATGACCTAATCCGCTTGCTAATAGAATGGCTATTTTGTTAACTTTTTCGCATCTTATTACCTTAATTACCTTAAATTTATATACCTGACCAACTTGTTAAAAGAGATGCTCTAAGACTACTGACAAGGCAACTTTTTACTCATCAATATTGTTTTCCTTTTCACTATCTCAATTAGAAAGATAATTGTGAAAGGAACTTTTCCCCATAATTATAATTAATAGTGATTAGTTGATAATTTTCAATAGGTTAGATAAAAATAGTGTTTGATTTTTATTCTGTTTGCAAGTAGAAACGACAAGGCATAATTGGAGAGTGTAATCTTTTGCATAGGCTGTCCTGCTGTTTTAGAGATATTGTCAATGTTTGCGAAAATTCTGGTAAATTAAAGATAACGATATTCTTTTTCTTCCGTTTTTAAATGTTCTGTCCCGCTGTTTTTTTGATAGACAGTCACTATAACCAACCCAATTAAAATTTCGCTTTAACCACAGGCTTAACTGACATTCTCGGTCACCTAATAGGTAAGCCGGTCGGCAAGCCAGGGGGCAGGCC
>JAOABV010000014.1 GCA_026418155.1 candidate division WOR-3 bacterium
ATACTGGGTAACCGACTTCTCCAACCGAGCCATCCGAGACATCCGACCTTCGCACATCAATATTCATCATTTTAGAATTAAGTTTTTTTCTCGGGCTTATGCTTGAAATATTCTTATTTTCCGAGTTTGATATATTTTAGAATTAATCGTTCAATCGGTTTTCGGTTAAGATAAAAAAATCCCGCTAAGATAACAATTACCGCAAAAAAATATTACCCATTCTTTAAGCGTGAAATTGAATGCTTTAGCACCAATTAAATTATTAACCAGATTATTAGGTAGACGAGCAATTATTACCAGCACCACATACACAAAATAAGGAATTGCAGTCAACCCTGAAAGATAATAGATAATATCCCCTAAAGGTGAAAATGGAATGAGAAGTAAAGTAAATATGACAAACGGACCTTTGCGAACTACATAAAGATCAAATTTCTCCAGATTTTCTTTTGAAATAAATAATTTTAAGAGCCGACGACCAAAAAACCTGCTGAGCCAAAAAGTAATACTGGCACCGATAAAGATTCCTATCAAACAAAACACTGTTCCTTTTAATACGCCAAAAAGATACCCGGCAATAAATCCAATAAGATGACCGGGAATCGGTGCAAAGATAATTTGAAGCACTTGTAATCCAATCAGGATAAAAGGTGCTTTGATGCCAAATTGACTGATAAAATCCCGAATTTTGGGCTGGTCAGTGAATACAGTTAATAATATCGGGTATTTTGTAAAAAGCAAAAAGGCAATTACAATTATAAATGTAATTAATAATACCAAATAAGCAATACCAAAAAATTTGGCTTTTGAACTGTTATTAGTATCAGTTAAAATTCTTTTAAAACGTTGCATTTCTTTTAGTTTTTCGGTTTAAAATATTTATGTGAAATCTAATGGTTTTATAAACGAACTATTTTTCAGGCCGATAGCCCAAACGATGGAATGGATTTACCACTGAAGAGGCAACATTTTTGAGATGGGCGGAAACACGCTTTAAGAATCGGGCAAGTAGCGCATAAATTACGGCTTCGCGACCAGGTAAAGATGCGTCTTTTAAGATATCTTCAATGAGATGTTCAATTTCTGGAGCCAATTTCGCATGAGCATCCATAACCTGTTGCCCTAATTCAACATCGACTTCCTTAAAGGCTTTAATCGTATTTATGAAATTTTTAGTTATTTCAACTTCAAAATTACGGACTCGGTCGCAATAAGCACCGCATAGTTTTTCCGGATAATGGTGCGCTAATTCAATGAGGTTTTTTGCATAATCGCCGATGCGCTCAATATCAACAACAATTGTTACAAGAACTAACGAACTTGTAATATCTTGTCGCGGATTAATTGAAAGATGCTCTAAAACTTTTCTTCGGACTGAGATCTGCATCTGATTTAATTGCTGGTCAAGTTTATAAATATCAGCGACTTCTTTTTCGTTATCCATAAGCACCCGTAATGAGAAGATATACATATCTTTAGTCATCTCCAGCATTTTATTGGTTTCTTCGATGGCTTCAGTTAAGAGCGACGACTTTTTCCACAATTGAAAAAATTCAGTAAACATTTGCTATCTCCATTTTATAACCACAGATTACACAGATTTCCCAATTTTGTCTTTTCCGGTGCAAATCTCGTGGCATTTCTTTGTTTCATTTTATTTTTGTTATTATAAATATTATAATCGGAACTAAATAAAAGACAACAATTATGTAAAGTATTGCTAAAAACCGATTTTTACTCGCTATTTTACCAAAAAACAAAGCGAGTTTAATCGGAACAATTCTGGCGGGATACCAAATACAAGCTCCAATGAGATTAAACCCAAAATGGGCAAAAGCAATTTGGATTCCTAAGGGATTACCTATTGCCAAAGACGCCAAGATTGCGGTGACAGTTGTGCCTATATTGGCGCCAATCGTATAAGGAAGTATTTTATAAATAGATAATATTCCGGCTCCGACTAAAGGAATTATCAAAGAAGTGGTTACTGATGATGACTGAATTATTGCGGTAGTAATGAGTCCCACTAAAAAACTCTGCACTGCATTTCCAAAGAGATAACGGTCAATTACCAATTCTAATTTGCTGGTAGTGATGGCACGCATTGCATCCACTAAAAATTTCAAAGAAGCAAATAAAAGGATAGTTGCCATTATTACTATCACAAAACTTCTATTACCTAAGATCTGAATTAATTGAGAACTTATTGGTGTGATGATATATTTTAACGGACTGGAAATATAGGTGCCTCCAATCCCGGAGAAAATTTTAGTTAAAAATTCTGAAAACACCCTTAGAATGTGAAACTTTAATTCTAAAGGAAAGACAACTAAAACTGTTAAGATATTAAAGAAATCGTGGATTACGGCTGAAGGAAACGCTCTTTGAAACTCATTCTTTCTTGTAACCTGACCAAGGGAAACCAATGTATTGGTGACGGTAGTTCCAATATTAGCACCCATAATGATAGGAATTGCATTGGTGATACTTAGTGTTCCAGCTGCAACCAAACCAACCGTAATTGAAGTTGTGGCTGACGAACTTTGGACAATCGCGGTTGTAAAGAGTCCAATGATTAATCCTAAAAATGGATTAGAAGTTATGCTAATTAAATTTGTGACAAATCCTTTACCTAAGAGTTTTAGTCCATCGCTTAATAGACTAATACTAAGTAAAAAGCCATATATACATATTAGTAAAATCAAAATCTGAAAGAATTTATGGGAACGATTGTCCATCAGAATTAGGATAAAAAGAGAATAACAAAAACGAGGCAAGAGTAATTATTTTCTCCCGCCTCGTTCATCGTATTGTTATTAGGAAAGATGAGAAAGAAAACTAAACTTAGTCTGGAATTCTTTGGGTCGGTAATCGGGTAAAAGCATTGGCGATTTACGTTCTTTAGGAACTCCAACTTTTTCTAACTCTTGGTGGTATCTTTTAACATGATTCAAGGTTGGCTCTTTACTGTTGAGAATTTTCAATGATGTTTCAGCGGCATGTTTTCCGGCACGACGGCCAAAGACTAAGATATCTAGGAGCGAATTTCCCATAAGTCGATTTCGGCCATGTACTCCGCCCGACACTTCACCTGCCACATAAAGCCCTGGCACATTAGTTTCGCCGTATTCATTACATAAGATTCCACCATTCTGATAGTGTTGGGTTGGATAAGTAAGCACCGGTTCTTTGGTCATATCAATGCCAAATTTTATGAACTGCCGATACATTGCAGGTAGTTGTTTTAAGATTGTGCCTGGCCCGGATAATATTTCAATTAATGGTGTATCCAGCCACACGCCCCCGGCTTGGGCCGTGACAATTCCCTTTTTGCGGTCCTGGACTTCTCGAATAATGGCCGATGCGACGACATCTCGGGTTTCAAGTTCATAAATAAATCGTTCGCCATCAGCATTAACTAACTGGGCGCCAACGCCTCGGACTTTTTCGGTGATTAATTGTCCTAAAATTTGTTCTGGATAGGCAACGCCAGTGGGGTGATATTGAATTGTGTCTAAAAAAATCAATTTTGCTCCGGCACGATACCCCAAAACTAAACCATCGGCAGTTGCACCGTAGTGGTTAGAAGTTGGAAATCCCTGGATATGTAATCTACCAGCACCGCCGGTGGCTAAGATTGTTGTCTTTGCTTTTACCGTAAATATCTCGCCATTTTCCATATTTACCAAGACAGCACCAACACAACAGCCGTCTTTATCTGTAAGCAGTTCTAAGGACGAAGTATATTCTAAATAGCGGATTCTTCCAGGTTGAGGTTTTGATGCTTGGTCTAAAAATTCATCTTTAAGACAGCGCATAATTTCCGCGCCGGTATAATCTCGACAGGGGTGCATTCGTTTACGAGAAGTGCCACCACCATGGATAGAGAGCATTGTGCCATCGTCTGCTTTATCAAAAATTACGCCTAACTCTTCTAACCAACGAATTATTTCTGGACCATCTGTGACCAATGCTCGGACTAATTCGGGAATATTCTTAAATCCACCGCCACCGATAACATCAAGATAATGGATTGCCGGTGAATCATTTTCTTTATCTGCGGCTTGAATGCCACCTTGAGCCATTGTAGTATTAGCGTCACCGATGCGCAGTTTAGTTACGAGCAGAACATCAGCATTTGCCTGTTTCGCAACAATTGCAGCCGAGACACCGGCACCGCCGCCACCGATAATTAAAACATCGGTCTCAAATTTTGGTGCGGGAATTACAAATTTATCCGGGTCAAGGTGCGAATAGGCTTCAAAAAGATTAGCAAACTCATGAGGTGTTTTGTCGCCTTTGTTAACTCCAACGGAAATTTCGCGCATTGTTCCTTTTTTATAATCCGGGTGATAGGCTTCCAATAATGCAGTGCGTTCGGCTAAACTTAACATTGGAAACTCTTGTTTCATCCGGAATGTCCGAGTCGCTTCTACCTTTTTTAATGATTCTTGAAATTCTTTTGGATACATTTTAATAACTCCGATCTCAGTTTATAAATACTTTCGACCACATTTATTTTTCAATATTTCTTTTCGTATATAATTCTTTTAATTGGTCAAGGGAACTTTTCATGAGCGTTTCAATCTCTTGGTTAAATTTGTTTTGCCTCATTTCTTCAAGTCGTCTATCTAAATGGGGGGCTTTTTTCATTATATGAGCCCCATAAATTCTGCGGGCAGCTAATGCAACATTATATTGGACAATTTCTGCAGGACAGCGCGTGGCACATAAACCACACATTATACAATCAAAGGACAACTCAGCAACTTTTTTGTAATCGCCACGAATAGCAGCATTGATATAATCCATAACTTTTATATCTTGCGGGCAGACTTTAGTGCAACTATTACAAGAGATACAGCGCATAATTTCTGGATACAAAGCACAAAGCGTTTCAGTAGTTGGTCTCATCTGGCTAATATTATGGACTGCTTTGTTGCCAGGATAAAACGGAATTTGGGCAAGATACATTCCATCTTCAATTTTGGTCTGACAGGCAAGGGCGACTTTTAATTTATAAGAATCTTTAGTTCGGTAGACCGTGCTACACGCACCACAAAAACCACCACGACAACCACAGCCACGAATGAATAAAAATCCACAATATTCCATTGCTTGGAGAATCGTTAGCCCCTGAGGTACTTTATATTCTTTACCCATTATATATATTGTAGAAAGTTGTTGATTGGTAGACATCAGTTAATCCTTTATTAACCTATTTGTCGAGTTTTAGATAAAAACCTTTTTCCTAAATTATAATTATATCTTGCGGTATTTTTTCATTCCTTCTTCATACAGGTCGTTGCCATAACAGTCATTAACCACAACTACAGGAAAATCTTCGACAGTCAATTTCATTATTGCTTCAGGTCCTAAATCTTCATAAGCAACTGTTTCGCATTTTTTGATTCGTTTGGCAATTAATGCTGCGGCGCCACCAACTGCAGCAAAATAGACACCAGTATATTGCTTTAGGGCATCGATGACTTCAGGAGTTCGATTACCTTTACCGATCATTCCTTTCATTCCATATTTTAGTAAAGCAGGAGTATAAGGGTCCATTCTTTCTGATGTTGTTGGACCGGCTGGTCCAATCGGATAACCTGGTTTTGCTGGAGCAGGACCAACATAATAGATAATTTGTCCTTTCAAATCAACTGGAAGCGGTTGATTAGATTCAAGTGCTTCAACTAATCTTTTGTGAGCCGAATCACGACCAGTATAGATAATACCGGTAATTAAGACGGAATCACCGGCTTTTAAGTCTTTTACTATTTCATCAGTTAATGGTGTTGTAATCTTTTTCATATTTTACCTCTTTTGTATGTCACCAAGGCACAAGAGACACAGAGCAAGGAAAGATTTAAATTGATTACTCTGTGGTCTTGCTGTCTCGGTGGCAAAAAAATCTTTATAAAATAGCGGTTTTGTGTCTTGCGGCATGACAATTAATATTTACTGCAGTGGGCATACTTGCAATATGGCAGGGATAAGTTTCAATAAAGACAGCAAGTGCCGTTACACGACCGCCAAAACCTTGAGGGCCGATACCGGTTTTATTAATCTCTTCCAGTAATTCTTTTTCTTTTTCCGCATAGAAGGGGTCAGGATGCGCTGAGCCGACTTCTCTTAATAACGCTTTTTTGGCAAGATAAGCGACCTTTTCAAAATTGCCACCAATGCCAACTCCAACCAAAATTGGCGGACAGGGATTGGCTTTTGAGCGCATGACGCGGTCAACAACGAATTTTTTAATTCCTTCCCAACCAGCCGCTGGAGTTAGCATTTTTACCTCGGACATATTTTCACTACCACCGCCTTTAGGTGCCACGGTAATTTTTAGATTATCTCCAGGAACAATTTTCGTATGAATAACAGCCGGAGTATTATCGCCGGTATTTTTGCGTCTTAATGGGTCAGCAACAATCGATTTGCGCAAATATCCTTCTTTATAACCTTTGGCAACACCGGCATTGATTGCATCAAAAAGTTCGCCACCAGTAACTCTAACACTAGAACCAACTTCTAAAAATACGACTGCGGTTCCAGTATCTTGACATGCAGGTATCATTTCCTTTTTGGCGATCTCGGCATTATCAATTAACTGTTGTAAAATCTCTTTGCCGGTTTCAGATTCTTCAATTTTTAATCCGTTCTTAAAGGCATTGATAATATCGTCGCCGATAAGACAGTTAGCGTCAATGCATAGTTTTGCCACTGTATCAACAATGTCTTGATATTTAATCTCTTTCAAATTTTACTCCTTTCTAAATTTGCCAACAGCAAATCGCCATTAGCATTTTGCCATTTTTAATACCCAAATTTCTGGTGTTTTGGGTAAAGTGTCTTTACTAATTGTTACCTCAGCACTATTAAACTTCCTGACATTTTTCTTATCTTTGATAAATTCATCAACAGAAACAATGGGAAAATCTAATGATGGTGTTTTGTAGTGCATTGGAATCGTAATTTTAGGATTTAACTGATTCATTATTTCAGTCGCAACTTTGCGGTCAATTGTAAAAAAACCACCTACTGGTATTAGTAAAATATCAATCTTACCTAACTTATCATACTCAGTTTTCGATAAAGTGTGTCCTAAGTCGCCAAGATGGGTAATGCGCAAATCATCGGCTTCGATTACAAAAATAATATTTTTTCCACGCGCCGAACCTTTTTGTGTATCATGATAGACACTAATGCCAGTGAATTTGATATCTTTTTCAACCCAAACGCCTTCAGTTTTTATTATATTTGGTTTTCCTAACACTTCTGAAACGCAATTGTGGTCATCGTGCTCATGGCTGATTAAGACAATATCAGCCGATTCTTTAATTGGTTTATAAGATAAGGCATTATTGAAACAGCCGGATTTATACGGGTCAGTTATAATTCTAATACCCTTATCTGTTGTTATTAAAAATGCCGCGTGACCTAAAAAGGTTATTTTCATATAACTTTATACATCTTTTTTTGAGAAAAAAAACAAATTATCTGTGAACTAAAAATGATTGTGTACATAAATTATATAATAATTTTAATCAAAAGTTATCAAAAGTCAACAGCAAATAAGAGCCTTGACTACAATAACGGGTTGTGCTACTATAAAAATCAATGAAAACGGCAAATAGTTTATTATTAATATTATTAATACTTTTATCGGGTTGCCACAAAAAGAAAGAAGAACCGATTACACCAATAGATGCTCCTGTATTACCTCTCCGAGGATTCTTTATGGGTGTTTTGCCGATACCGGCTCAAGGACAAACTTTTGATAGTGTTTATAAACAAGTATCACGATATGCTGAGTTCGCTCCGGTCTGGGGTAGACCGACTCCATTTTATAATTTAGCATCTGACCTAAAAGGAGATTGGGGGAAGACTTTTGTCACAAATCTAATTCGTGGTAATGGAATGTTTCCCGTCATTCATCTCTCATTTATCGGTACAGGTATGACATTGATTTCACCACCCAATATTTCCAATCCGAGTTTAAGTAACCCGGAATGGCGAAATGCTTATAAAAATTCCGCAATCGAAGTCGTTAAAGCAATCAAGCCATTATATATATCTTTAGGCAATGAGGTTAATCGTTGGTATGAGACTTATGATACTTCGACAAGCAATCCTAATGGATTTCAACATTATGTCAGTCTTTACAACGAAATCTATGACACTTTAAAAATCATCTGTCCGCGACTAAAAATCTTTTGTACATTTGCGCGCGAAATTGTTTCTCAATATCGTGAAGCCAATCTCAATGTATTAAAATTGTTCAATTCTCAGAAACTGGATTTGCTGATTTTTACTAGTTACCCTCATTCGGTTCAAAGCATTAATCGACCGGCTGATATTCCCAGTAATTATTATTCGAAAATTGAAAGTATTATACCTAATAAACAATTTGGCTTTAGCGAAATTGCATGGCCCTCGATGCCGGCTTTTGGTGGCGAGTCCTGTCAAGCTCAGTTTCTAACATTAGTAGCAGGACCACTAACACGAAACCAAGGATTGAATTTGAAACTGTTAGGTTGGTCTTGGCTAACAGATTTAGATACCAATGATTATATTGGTCTAATCAAAAGAGACGGCACCGAAAAATTAGCTTATTCGGTTTGGAAATGTTTGTCCATTTCAGGCAATAAATAAATTTTCTTTTCTTTACAACTACCTCAGATCTTTTTAATGACTTAGATGTTTTTGTGATAGGCGCAAAGATTTTTAATATAACAGAATCACTATTTAATGCGCTCTTTTAATACAATTTGCTCTGAAGTGAGTTGGACCAATCAAAGATTTTATTGTAACAACAAAGGGAAAAAGATAAACATAAAGGTTTTTAAAGATGTGTTTTTGATAATAGAATAAATAAATTGAATGGATGTTGACGAAATATGATTCTTGAGGTAAACTTAATATTAAAATTATCATTTAATAAGAAATGCTATTAATAAGATTTATGAAACGAGTTTTAGTGTGATAAATGTAAGGTCTTTGTTTTTTAGTGTGAAAATTAATGGTCCGAATATCGTCGAAAATAGTATTGCGTTGATATAAGTAGTATATGAAAAACAGTATTTTGCAGACAATCGCCTTAAAAGAAGGTGTTTCATATACACATTTAGAAAAAGGTATTAGAGATGGGACGATTGTTGTGCCTATAAATGAAAAAAGACCTAAAAAAATAAACCCGATAGCAATTGGTAAAGGACTAACTACTAAAATAAATTGTAATATCGGAACTTCACCGGAACGGGCAGACTTAAAATTAGAATTAGAGAAGTTAAAAGCAGCCGTTGAGGCTAAAACTGATACCATAATGGACCTTTCCACAGGTGGAGACATCCCTGAAATCCGAAAGGCGATAATTGATGCCTCTTCAGTTCCGGTGGGCACAGTGCCAATCTACGAAGCAAGTTTTTATGCCCAAATGAAACATAAAAGTTTTGTTGAACTGAAACCAAAAGACTTTCTTAATGTTATCGAAAATCATCTTGCGGATGGAGTTGATTTTATTACCGTTCATTGTGGCATTACTCTTAAAAATATGCAAAGTGTAAAAAATGTTCGACGGTTAACTGGTGTGGTCAGTCGCGGTGGTTCAATGATTATTGAATGGATGCGTTATAACCGCAAAGAAAATCCCCTTTATGAATACTATGACGAGATTCTACAGATTGCTAAAGATTACAATGCCTGCTTGAGTTTAGGTGATGGGCTTAGACCTGGTTCATTACATGATGCTACGGACGAACCGCAGATTTTAGAATTATTAGTAATCGGTGAGTTAGTGGCACGCGCCCGGGCTGAAGGGGTTCAAGTAATCGTCGAAGGACCAGGTCATATTCCGATTAATGAGATTGAAGTTAATGTTAAATTAGAAAAATTAATTTGTGACGATGCTCCATTTTATGTTTTAGGACCTTTAGTAACAGATATTGGTTGTGGTTATGACCATATCACATCGGCAATTGGTGGTGCTTTAGCAAGTTATTACGGTGCGGATTTTTTATGTTATGTGACGCCTTCAGAACATCTCGGATTACCAACCGTGGAAGATGTTAGACAAGGAGTGATTGCTTCCCGCATTGCGGCTCATGCCGGTGATGTTGCCCGGGGTAAAAAAAATGCGCGGGATTGGGATGATAAAATCTCAAAGGCGCGGGCAGAACTAAATTGGCAGAAGATGATTGCACTATCGGTTGACCCAAAACAAGCGAGAAAAATTTATGAAGCCTATCCCTTGAAGGCAGAAGGTGTCTGTACGATGTGCGGCGAATTTTGTGCGCTTAAAAAAAGTAAGGAATGGCTTCACAAGACAACTAAAAATTCAAGAAGTCGTTAATTTAAGATATGGTTAATATTTTTGCATTGATGTTAAGTCCCAAAAATAGTTTATACTTTCAATATAAGTATCTATTAGATAAAGCCAAAGATACGATTAAATTTCAAAAAAGGAAAATCTAATTATGAAAAAACGCTTTAATAAAAAATATACCCTATTTACTCCAGGACCAACTGAGGTTTTGGATTTTATTTTAGAAGAATTAAGTCGACCATTAGTTTATCATCGGGAAGCGAGTTTTGCGACTTTATTTGAAGACACAACTCATGAACTGAAAAAGATATTTTTAACTAAAGGCAGAGTTTTTGTTTTTACCTCATCCGGCACTGGGGCAATGGAAGCTGCAGTATGTAATTTGATTTCTCGCAATGATAAAGTCTTAGTCGTTTCCTGTGGCAAATTTGGTGAGCGGTGGCGTGAACTCTTAATTCGGTATGGTGCCTATGTTCGGACTTTAACTGCACCTTATGGCGCTACGGTTTTGCCCGAAGACTTGGAACGAAGACTGAGAACTGATGACTCAATAAAATTTGTTTTCACAACTCTGACTGAGACTTCAACCGGTGCCTTATCCGATATAAAATCCTATGGTGAAATTTGTCATAAACTAAATCGATTATTAATTGTTGATGCGATTGCGGGGTTAGGTGCGGATGAGTTTAAGATGGATGAATATAAAGTTGCGGTTGCGGTCGGAGCCTCACAAAAAGCCTTGGCATGTCCGCCAGGGTTATCATTTTTGGCATGTAATGAAGATGCCTGGACAATTATTAAAGCATCTCATTCACCTCGTTATTATTTTGATTTATTGCTTTATGAAAGATTCCGGGAACAAAACCAAACACCTTGGACACCAGCAATTTCTTTGTTCTATGGATTATACAAAACCCTAAAACAAATAAACCAAAAAGGTATAAAACATTTCTGGAACAATCATAAAATTATTGCCGAATATTGCCGAAAGGAAATTCAGAAGATGGGTTTAGAAATCTTTCCGACAAATCCTTCAAATGGCTTAACTGTTATCAAACTGCCAGAAAATGTTGATGGCACAAAGATTGTTGACTATATTAAGAAGAAACACAAGTTGTTATTTTCTAATGGTCAAGCCGAATTGCGCGGTAAAATCATTCGGATTGGTCATATGGGCTATATCAAAAAGACAATGGTAACCAATGCCCTAAAGGCATTTCGGGATGGTTATCATAAAATAGTAAAGAGTTAAAGTAAGTCGTTCAAACACGGAAGCAGGTTCTGGGTGAAAATAGGTTTTTATCAGTTTGCTCCGGTATTGGGTAAGAAACAAGTTAATCTCAAAAAGATCGAGAGCACTTTATCAAAAGTTTCCGCAGATTTAATTGTTTTACCGGAATTGTGTAATTCCGGATATATGTTTCAATCGCGTGCTGAACTTGGGAAGATGGCTGAACCAATTCCTGAGGGTGAGACCACGCAATTTTTTTTGAATATTGCTAAAGAAAAGAATTTTTTTCTGGTGGCTGGGTTGGCTGAACGAAAAGGTAAAAATATTTACAACTCAGCCGTTTTCGTCAGCCCGCAGGGAAAAGTTGAAGTTTACCGAAAAGGACATCTCTTTTGTGAAGAGAAATTAATTTTTCAGCCCGGCAATACGAGGTATAATGTCTATGATTGTCGTAAGGTCAAAATCGGTATCATTATCTGCTTTGATTATATATTTCCAGAAGCCATCAGAAGTTTAGCCCTAAAAGGCGCTCAAATTATCTGTCATCCGGCAAATTTGATTTTACCGTATGGTGAAAGAGTAACAATTGTGCGGGCAATTGAAAATCGGGTCTTCCTGATAATGGCAAATCGCACTGGTATTGAATCCCGAGGTCATAAGCAGTTGAAGTTTATTGGCAGAAGTCAAATCGTCAGTCCGACCGGTGAAATTTTAGTTAAAGCCAAGACCAATGAGGAGACAGTTAAAATTGTTGATATTGACCCTAAAGAAGCATTAAACAAATATGTCACGCCTTATAATAATATTATCTCAGACCGTAGGCCTAATCTTTATTCGTTAGAATGAAACATTTGTTCAAAAGACTAAAGATATTTTAAGTGGCTAAAGGGTATAAATTAGTTTTATGTCCCAGGTAGTGTATAATATTTTGTGTAAATTTAGGATTGATATATTAAAACTAAAGGTGTATCCTCCTATGATATTCACTATTGACATTAGCGGAATTTTGGGTTATGATTAAGATGCGCAATATATTATCTTAAAGGGATAAAAGCGCACGCTATTTGAAACAGGACGACTGCGTTACTGAAAGTTTTAGAGGAAAAGTTAATTTCCCCAGTAAAGTAAGTTCTGCAGTGGCGTTAAGAAATTATGATTAAAGTAAAACTTAATAAAATATTGGTTTTTCCCAATAAAGTAATCGGGAATACTGATATTATAAGTTGCTTTAGTCGCCCTTTAAAACTTTCTTTCACTTTAACCGAGTCGGTGAAAAAAGTCGGATTAATAGGACTCGAAACGAAATCACCTGATGGGCTTAAGGTAAATTGGTTCAAAATAAAGACGGTTTACCTAAAGCATTTTTGGGTGTAGGAGCAAAAAAATGAGTAGTAAACTCTATGTAGGTAACCTGCCGTTTTCAGTAACGGATACGGACCTCAATACAATGTTTGCCAAGTATGGCACCGTAACATCAGTAAATCTAATTACGGATAAATACACTAATCGTTCGCGTGGTTTTGCTTTTGTCGAAATGGACACTGAAGAATCGGCTCAAAAAGCAATTGCCGAGTTAAATGACACGGAAATCGATGGCAGAAAAATCATCGTGAATCAAGCCCGACCTCAAGAACCGAGACGCGAGCGCTCATTTGGCAAGCGCGGCGACCGTTCCGGCCGAACGCGGCGTTGGTAAGCATTTACTAACATATATCGCGGGTCTTTTATCGACCCGCGATTTTTTTTATGAAGTGTACAAAGAAATAATATATTTGCTGATAATCGCGGTTTTAAGTACCAGAATTTCTTTAGTATTTTTTTATTTCTTAATAACCTTTATCTTTCCCAATTTTTTATTATCAACTTCAATTCGTATAAAGTAGATTCCGGATTGTAGATTTTTGATTTGTTCGTCATTGAGAATTATTTGTGATGAAGCAGAGATTGTTTTTGAGTAAAGACATTGTCCCAAAGGGTTATATATAGAAACTTTGATTTCTTTTTCATATGAACTATTGAACCTTAAAACAATTCGGTCTGTAAAGAAAGTGTGATATTGAATCGGTTGAGAATAACATTTAACATTATTGGGTTCGTATTCAATATCAGTTGCAGGTGCGGAAAATTTCAAAATATAGGCATCATAACTTCCGGCATTTGTTGCTTGATAATAGGCATTGCCACCAGGATTATAGGTCGGAAAATTAGATGAAAGCGTAAAACCTGTTAAAAATATATTACCGATTCCATCAGTGGTAATTGACATTCCATAATCAGTACCTGTGCCGCCATAATAAGTTGCCCATTCTCTGACGCCGGTATTGTTAAATCCTAAAATAAAAACTTCATGTCCGCCAGTAAGAGTTCCTTGATAAAAAGCACCGGCTCCTGGGTCATAAGTGGGAAAATTAGACGAAAGGGTATTGCCAGTTATAAATATCTTTCCGGAATTACTTTTTGCGATTGACCGGGCAATGTCACCAGCACTGCCACCATAAAAAGTTGCCCATTGTCTAATTCCTGCATTATTAAATTTCAAAATAAAGGCATCATCACTGCCACCAATAGTTGATTGATAATAGGTATTTCCGCCGGCATCATAAGTAGGAAAGTTGCCAGAGGAAGTGTTGCCAACAACAAACACATTGCCGGCATTATCAACGGCAATTGACCGACCATAGTCATTAGTGCTGCCACCATAAAAAGTTGCCCATTCTCTAACTCCATTATTATTAAATTTTAAGATAAAGACAGTTCGATAACCTTGAATATTTCCTTGGAAATAAGCACCAGCACCGGGATTATAAGTAGGGAAATTAGTTGAGCGGGTCATACCAGTAACAAAAACATTACCGGCAGAATCAGCCGTAATCGCATAACCGTGGTCTTCATCACTGCCACCATAATGGGTTGCCCATTCTCGGACTCCTGTATTAGAAAATTTTAAGATAAAGGCATCAAATGAACCAGCATTAGTTGCTTGATAATAGGCATTACCACCAGGATTATAAGTGGGAAAACTTGTGGATGCATAAGTGTTACCAGTGACAAACACATTGCCTGAATTGTCTGTGGTAATACCATAACCGACATCGCTTAAGCCACCACCATAATAAGTTGCCCACAGTCTGACACCAGCATTATTAAATTTCAGAATAAAGGCATCACCACTACCACCTGAAGATGATTGAAAATAAGCATTGCCACCTGGATTATAAACTGGAAAATTAGTAGAAGAGAAAGTATTACCGGTAACGAATATATTATTAGAAAAATCAGTAGTAAGAGATATGCCTACATCATCTGCACTACCACCATAATAGGTTGCCCATTCTCTTATACCCGTGTTATTGAATTTACAAATAAAGGCGTCAATTTGAGACGAAATCGTGCCTTGAAAATAAGCACCTCCCCCGGGATTTTGCGTGGGAAAATTAGTCGATTTTGTAAAGCCCGTGATGAAAATATTGCCTAAATTATCGGTTGTGATTGCGCCAATTTCCCGAGAGCCATCACAATTATCTTGGTCACTGCCACCATAATAAGTTGCCCATAATCGTTCAAAAGGTGGGTCAATAATTAAAGTTTTATTCTTATCATAGTCTTTTATATTAAATGTGATAAAACCTTGAGCATCTTTCTGAAAACATGCGGATACTTTTTGGCCGTTTTGCTCATAGACATAAATCTCGCCTTCTTTAATACTGCCCAGCGGAGTTGTATAGACGACTTCTTTACCCTCTCTTATAGCAAAATCTGCCCATTTGACTTTTAGTTTTATTTGGTTGAGGTCTGCATTGGGTTTAACTACAAACTCATTATGAACTTTTTCCTCGCATCGCCAAACCCAGTCTATATTAGGATATAAATCTTTTATTTTAAGATAGCGAAAAGATTTAACAAATAGAATACCTTCAGGACAATGCGCAAGATAATAATTAGTATAACCGGGTATTGGTTCTGAGAATTCGATTTTATTCTTTTCAATTTTGGCGCTGAGCGGTTCAATATCAAAACGAGCAAAGCGGATTAAGTCTTTATCTCTTTCATAATTAGAGAGAATAAATGAAACTCCGGTTTCGTGTAAATATATAGCATAATCAGAAAGACTGATTCTTAAGTATACGGAAGGAACGGGATTGTTTTCTAAATCAACAATCTGACCTAAATTTTCTTCAAAACCTGTATAATTATTGTGATTGATATTATCCGATGCAACTTGAGCAAGCGCAGAGCCGATAATAATGCCCAACAAAATTATTAATCTTTTCATTTTGTCCTCCTAACTTAAATAGATATTAGCCGATGAGACTTGAATAAAGATTGACTCAATAATGTCCAGTAAAACTACTAATCTTTTCATTCTGTCCTCCTAACTTAAATAGATATTAGCCGATGAGATTTGAATAAAGATTGACCCAATAATGTCCAGCAAAACTATTAATCTTTTCATTCTGTCCTCCTAACTTAAATAGATATTAGCCGATGAGATTTGAATAAAGATTGACCCAATAATGTCCAGTAAAACTATTAATCTTTTCATTCTGTCCTCCTAACTTAACTTAAATAGATATTAGCCGATGAGATTTGAGTAAAGATTGACTCAATAATGTCCAGTAAAACTATTAATCTTTTCATTCTGTCCTCCTGATAGTTAGCGAGTATCATTATTTATCTGATATATTAAAAGCGACTTTTCTCCAAGTCAAGATTTTGTTTTTGGCAATTAAATTAAAGACAGTTCAACTATAATGAAGATAAATATATCTTAAGTTTCTATTTATTATTTAGGCGCCTTCTCTACAACTCTATTTATACCTAACAATTATCAAATTGAATTGGTGGGATGGGTGATACGGAATATCAAAGACAAATAAATATTTGTGGCCGATAAGAAGTTTATAATCTAACCACTCTATTTATACTTATCAATTATTAAGTCAAAATCTTGATGTATGCTTGTTAGAATATCTTCTTATTATTTAGATACCTGTTTTTGAACTCTTATTTATACTTATCAATTATCAAGTCAAAATCTTGATATATGCTTGTTAGAATATCTTCTTATTATTTAGATACCTGTTTTTGAACCTTTATTTATACTTATCAATTATCAAGTCAAAATCTTGATATATGCTTGTTGAAATATCTTCTTATTATTTAGATACCTGTTTTTGAACCCTTATTTTTACCTCTCAATTATCAAATTGAAATTTTGACATATGATGGCTTTAATATCTTCTAAAATCTCTTGGTTCAATCCCTTTTTCTTCCAGCGTTCGATTTTCTGAGACAATTTATCTTCTACCACAGAAGTCACGGAAAATTTTTCTGTGTTTTCTTTCTTTTGTGCTTTCGTGATTACACTATAGCATTCTCGGCAAAAGTCTTTATAAAACGGAAAGAGAATAAACGGCACATCACCACGGGCACAGAGCCTTTTATGAACTTCGGCTTCTATTTTTTCCATAATTACCCGATGTCGGCCAAAATTAATTGCCATCTTTTCAATCTGTTCTGGACTCAAAGGCTTAATCTGTTTCTTTTGCGAGAACTTCGTCTCAATACTATGTAAATACTTACTCACATCGCGCGCAATCTTTCTGTGATGTGTCTCGGCCGAAATTTTTGAAATAATCTCATCTTCTCGATATTTATTAATAAGTCGTTCCAGTTTATCAAAAAACTTATCCCAAGGCACTTTACAGACATTCAAATAATTTAGAACTAAACTCAATGAAGGATTAGATAACTTGCCATTTTCTAACCGGGAAATAAAGACCTTGCCCGATTTTTCAGAAAAACCGAGACCTTTGGCTATATCGGTTTGAGTCAAATGGCAAGATTTGCGGATTTTTGCCAAAAGACTACCTGTCTCAGTGACTACCAGCCGATAAAACCTATCCTTTGGCATAATCAAAAAAGTTATACATATAGGTTAACAAAAAATCAAGGTAAATTTTTATTTAACTCCTTGAAATAAAAAATGATAAGCAAAATAGGCTTAATTGGATGGTATGACTCCCTCCGCAGAGGGGGGTATCTTGAAGGTTTGGGAAAGGATTATCTAAAAGTGTGCATTATAGCGTTTTTAGGGCTTTGCCTGATAAAGTCTCTTTTAGCGTATTGGTTAAAGCCTTATTTAGTCGGTATGGTAATAAGGCTTTTCGCGTATCTTTCAGGATAGGTAGGGGATTATCATTTAGTAGGTAAAGCAGGTTACCCTTGGAAGGGTTTAGGGGTTGGTTCGGAAAAATTTGTGGTTCGTTTAGGTGGGTGATTGTTGACAGACCTACATCCCTTTTTCATCAGGGCAAGGATTTAGACTACTTATGGATTAGGTGATTGCGGACACGAACAGGCTCTTAAGAAGTCGCAATCCCTTTTTCATCAGGGCAAGGATTTAGACCGTAAGGCTTTTAACTTATTATTAATCATCAAGTTTAATATGCCCAATTTATTGACACCCCTGTTTTTAACCATTTTCGCGTCAACCCAAAATCTCATACCAAATTTTCAAAGAACCTACTAAATAATTAATTATAATTTACCAATTTTTTCTCAAATGTCAAGTATAAAGTGCATTCAATAATAAAAATAGACTTTCTTAGTATTCTCATTAAAAAGACCTTTGAAAAGTGTTGCCGAACTTACCCAAAAACATAGAAAAGTATTCAGGGATTTCAGTGCAAACTGGATTTCAGGATTCTCTTAGAATCTAACTTGACTTTCTTTTAAGTAAGTGATATAGTAAATGTGTTAAAATGGTTCAGGATTGGAATAATCAAAATGTCTTACCGCCCTTTTCCCAATTTGCACCGTATTACGACCAGTTTATGCTTAGGTATGTTAATTACCGCGCCTGGGTAGATTATATTATAAAAATCTTTAAGCACTTTCAAATTCAACCCAAAACAATTTTGGATTTGGCTTGTGGCACGGGTATTCCGTCCATTCTTTTGGCTCAAAAGGGATACCGAATTATTGCAATTGATAATTCTCAGCCAATGTTAGCGATTTTCCAAAATAAAGTGCAAACGAAAAATTATGATATTAAAATTATTAATGCCGATATGAGAAATTTTGTTGTTTCAGAAAAAGTTGATGTTGCGATAAGTTTATATGATAGTATTAATTATTTGCTAACCGAATCAGATTTACAATTATGTTTTCATTGCGTTGCTAAGACACTAAAACCTGATGGCTTGTTTGTTTTTGATGTTAATACCATCTTTTGTTTAGAAAATTTTTGGGATAATACCGAAACTATCCGCCAGGTTAATAATATTTATTCAGTGTGGCAAAGTTCGTTTGACCCAATACGAAAAATCTCAACTTTACGATTGAAAGTAACTGTAGATAACAAGGTATCATTTGAAGAGATTCATAAAGAACGGGGATATACCGAAGACGAAATTGAACAGAATCTGAAAACTGCTGGGTTTAAGGAGATTAGATTTTATGAGCATTCAACTTTTTTGCCATCAACTGAAACGACCTTACGAATGATGGTTGTGGCAAGACGATAAATAGGTGTGCGCTATTGGAAAGAACACGGAAAAAGTTAATTCTTGCTATTGCGGAGTATTTTTCGTAGCACTTTTTTCAGAAATCTCCTTTGATAAGACTTGACTTTAACGAAGTTTTAACTAAAGTAAAAGGATAAATATATAATAGTAAAAGAATAAATATATAAAAAAATGAATATATAATAAAATAAAAGAATAAATAATAGAATAAATAAATATATGAAGAATAAAAGAATAAATATATATAAAATAAAAGTAAAGAATAAATCTAAAAAGAATATATATGAAAAGAAATTATCCTAATATAAAAGTAAAAGAATATATATTAGATTATGAAAACAAATTATCCTAAAAATGAAGACGAATTATCCTAAAACGGTAAAAGATTTACCCAAAGTTGAACGTCCCCGAGAAAAGTTAATCAAATATGGTGTGGAAAAGCTTTCTAACACCGAACTTCTGGCAATTATTTTACGGTCAGGCAAAAAAGGTGAGAATGTAATTGATTTAGCCCATAGAATCTTAAAACATTTTGGTGCCCAGAACCTACCGAATTTAAGTTTTGACGAAGTGAAAAATATTTCTGGAATTGGACCAGCCAAAGCCTGTGAGATTATTGCTTGTTTTGAATTGGGTAAAAGACTCTTGCAGGGAAAGAAATCTTGTCTTTATCTGAAACCGGAAGATGTTTGGAATGAATTAAAGGATTTGCGCGGGCTTAAAAAGGAACATTTTGTTGTTTTCTATTTAGATGTGCGTAATCAAGAAATCAAACGGGAGATTATCTCAATCGGTTCTTTGAATGCCAGTTTAGTGCATCCCCGAGAAGTCTTTGAACCCGCAATCAGAAATGCCGCAGCCCAAATTATTTTAGCCCATAATCATCCGTCAGATAATCCCGAACCTTCAGACGATGATTTGGCAATTACCAAAAGATTAGTTGAAGCCGGTAAGATTTTAGGCATCGAGGTTCTTGACCATATTATTGTTGCGAAAAGTAGATTTTATAGTCTTAAAGAAAACGGCTTAATCTAAAGTGTTAGTTTTTATCGACACTCTCATCTTAAAATTGCTCTTCGCAAACAAATATCAATTAACAAATTCTAAGATCTTAAACATCGGCATTTTGATACTTTAACTTGGATTTTACTTTGAGCATAAACTTTTCATAAGGAGGCAAGATGTATTATACAATTGAACTGTCAACTCATAGTCGTTGTGAACTGGTTGACATTACGGATAAAGTCTTGTCTGTAATCAAAAAGAGTAAAGTGAAATCTGGTGTGGCAATTATTTATGTTCCGCATACAACTGCAGCCATTACCATTAATGAGAATTATGACCCAAGTGTTACCGCGGATATAAATAACCTTTTAAGTAAATTGATTCCCCATAATTTTCCTTATGCCCATACTGAAGGTAATGCGGATGCTCATATCAAATCTGCAATCATCGGCTCAACCCGAACCGTATTTTTTGAAGATGGCGAGATTGTCTTTGGCACTTGGCAGGGGATTTTCTTTTGTGAATTTGATGGTCCAAGACACCGAAAAGTGCTGGTAAAAATTTTGTCAGATTGAATTTATCGACCGCACACCTAAACTAACAGAGAATTTGACGGATTAATATCTATCCTAAAGCAAAAAGGGTTGAGTTAATTTATTAGAGTAGTTTTTCAGCCCAATCAGATATTACCCGCATCTCTTCCGCAATTACAATGCCTTGAATTCTAATCTCCGGATAACTTTCTAATAAATGTTTTTTTCTTAATAAATCATCAAAACCCCATAAATCAGTTTCAACTTGGAAAAAGTTATACTGAAAAGGACTATTCTCTAATACAGTTTCAAAACCTTTAGTTTTTAATTCTTCTAAGACTACTTCGGCTTTACCACTGATTTCCAGAACAAAATGGCAATGGCAGAAGTTTTGAATTTTATGATAACGAATTTCCGGTAAGACCATAATAATGCCTTCTGGATTCTGCGAGTGCCAAATTAATTTTTCTAATTTGGTTTCTATCCAGTTCTTATTTTTCTTACAAAGTTCTGACAACTCTTCCACTGGTGCTGTCGGATGTTGGACTATTGCTTTTAGAAGTTGTTTTTCTTCAGTGGAAAAGATTTTTGGCAAAGGGTAGGTGTAATTTGCAATGCGATAAGTCTCCAGATATGCGAAATCAGGTAGTTCTTTGAGAAATTTGGTTTCAGTAACAAAATCTTTCGAATAAAAAACAACGGCAAGATTGTGTCCAATTTTAGATGGGATATTGGTATTAATCCAAATTTCGCTGACAAAAGGAATCTTTGCGGTTATTTTGGTAATTGCTTTATGGTAATCATTAGTAATAGCCAACACACATCCCCAAACCCATTCGCCGCCTAAAAACGGCGGAACGAAAATCGTTGCTTTATAACTGGAAATTACGCCTTCAGTCTGTAGTCGCGCAATGCGAGTCTTAATTTCCGTCAGGTCAATTTGTAGTTGGTGCGGCAAAGGTGCAAGCCAATATCCAGTTCGTTCCAAATGTCTTAAGATTGCTAAATCAATTCGGTCAATTGTCATCTTTTAACAATATGTTGTTCGATTACTACGATATTTAATGATACCAGCAATAATATGATTATTATCATCGTTTTTGCTATTACATTAATCATTTTCTAATAGGCACCATTTTGATAAGGATATTTATGAGGGTTAAATGTCCTAAATCAAATTTGCTAATCATCATTTTCTAATATGCGTCATTTTGCGATAAAACCCTTTTTTGATAAAGATATTCACGATGGTTAAATGTCCTAAAACGAATTTGTTAATCATCATCTTTTCTAATATGCGCCCTTTTGCGATAGGACTGCAGGAACGGTCTTTAATAATATTTTCAAATCCTGATAAAAAGACCAGTTCCGGACATATTCTGTGTCTAATTTAACCCGATATTCATAACTGGTATCAGTGCGTCCAGATATTTGCCAAAGTCCAGTAACACCAGGGAGAACCCGAAATAACTCTAAGGAATATTCTTGATAATAAGGGATTTCGGCTTCAACAATTGGTCGCGGACCAACTAAACTCATATCACCTTTAAGCACATTGATAAATTGAGGCAATTCGTCAATACTAAACGGCCGGATATACTTGCCAATGCGGGTAATTCTCGGGTCATTCTTTAATTTGAAGGTTTTAGCGAATTCTTCCCGTAATTTCTCATCTGAGGCTAAAATTGATTGTAAACGCTGGTCCGCATCTTGAAACATTGTGCGAAATTTTAGCAAATAGAACGGCTTCATATGTTTACCTAATCGACGATGTCGATAAAATATTGGACCAGGACTATCAATTTTTATACAAAAGATTAGTAATAAAAATAACGGCGAGGCTAAAAACAAAAATACCAATGAAAAGATAACATCAACTAATCGCTTAATCCGATAATTAATTCCATATCCCGGATAACGACTTAGAATTTTTATATGAGTGCCGGCAAGATAGTTGCGAAGATGATATGATTTTATCAAGATAAAATAAGCAAAATATTTATCTGCCCAATGCATTGCCGAGAAATTTTTAGTTGAATTGGTCATATCTAATAGAAATACGCTACTACTAAAAATTCGGCCACAATTATCGCTGTGCGTTTTCAACCAGTTATTAAAATCATTTTGAGCAACGCGTCCTTGAGCATTATAACCCCACCACCTGATGATGTTTTCGCTATTGTTTTTGTTGCTCACTAAAATGACTGGTATCGGAAAAAGCCTTCTTAAAATAAATCCTAAAATTGGCGCAACTAAATTTAAATAGACCCACAATCCTAACCAGAACATTATATTAAATTGAGGAACCTGATGATAGATAAGAGCAATAATGGAAAAACCTATTATCGAACTTAAAATTATCCCTTGGGTGCGTAAATTAAAGCCAAAATTACTACAGATAATTGGGTCAAATTCACCAAACAGATAACCAAAAATCGCAATTAACAGCCAAAGGATTGGCACGGGAAAGAAGTAATTGTCCGTAGGAAAGATTTTTGAAATTATAATAATTGCCCATAGTAATAAGAGTAGTTCGGCACCAATCCGCCAGAAACTATTGTTTGGCTTCATAATATAATAATATTACTTAAAAATAAATTACACATTATCGCTTTATGCGTCTTGTTAAAAGTCTATTTAAAAAATAAGGATAGTCAAGTAAAAAACACCAAAGAGACTAAATGAGTGGATGAATTCGGACTCAAGGCTTCGGTTTTAAGATTAAAACAACTATTTTCCCGAAAGGTAGGGTATAATATTGGGGGTAAATTTATACTTGATATGCTAAAAGCTTGATATTGACTTTTTCTAATTTTCCGATAGTCTATCAAAGTTAAGAATTGATTAGATTAGAGAAGTTTACAAGATGAAAGAGTCTCAGCAGATAAAGAAATCAAGCCAAAGTAAAAGTCAGCACTCAAGACTTGCGAGGAAAACCTTATTAGGCTACACTGAAAATCATGCTGTATCCGGTATCAAAACTCCATTGCCAGCAATTGAAACTTGGCCCAATCAATTCAGGAATTATACGATTACGATTGAAATTCCCGAATTTACTTCGGTCTGTCCTAAAACTAACCTTCCGGATTTTGGTAAGATTACTATCATTTATCAACCAGATAAACTTTGTTGTGAACTTAAATCTCTTAAGTATTATATCTTAGGTTATCGTAATTTGGGAATATTTTACGAGAATGCCGTGAATCGCATCTTGAAAGATTTTGTTGCCAAGGTGAAGCCGAAATGGGTCAAAGTGCGGGGTGAATTTAATGTGCGTGGAGGAATGAAAAGTATTATTGAAGTTCAGTATCCAACTGAAAAAGCCAATCGACCGGAAAATCCTAATTGCTCATAGGTGTTCGCCTGAGGGGCTTCACAATCCTTTGATAGTAAAAAAGAATGGTCATTCTGAAACCAAGGGTTGTAGCATTCCTAATGATGAGGAATATTGAATGTAGCATGCTGACAAATCAGCAGTCAGGATTTTCGCGCTTGAAGTTTTTCTGCTCGCCCGTGCTTTCCCTAAGCAATACTTAGGATGTCAGAAAGCGAGTGCTCTCATTCTAAAGAATGAATTACGATTGCATTCGTGATTTTTCAGAGGTCTTTGTATTGAGATTTCTAAAAAAGTCAAGTTTTACCGCTTAATTTACTTCACATACCGCACATTACTCTTATTTTGCTGTGTTATTCAGTTAATTCCGTGACATTTTTTTCAGACGACACCAAAAGCAATTGCTGAATATTCTCAGTCTTTACAAGTTCCGTGGCACTTTTGCTGTGAATTTGTATTGAGGCTTCTGGAAAAGCGCTACTGAAGACATTTGGCGTGCGCATCCGCATCGAAAAAACAGAAAAATATTTAGCGGTTTCAATATATCTATTTGACAATTTCGGTGCGCTCTGTATTTAGAACTTGACAAATTATTAAATTACCTCTAAAATTTATTGCTATCGAAAAATAAAGGTTTTTGCGACAAATATTTAACTCATTATCGATATCATCACATAAAATCTCAGTGTTGATATTTCTGCGGATTTTGATTATGGCACTTTTTGAGCAATCTAAAAGAGTAAACTTAAAAATTTGTTTTAATTTTTTAGCCCGGTATATAATACCAATAGCCCGGTATATAATACCATTAGGCCGGTATATAATACCAATAGGCCGGTATATAATACCAATAAAAATTTATGTAAAATAGGAGGACACTATGATTGATAGACCGAATGAGACAAAATCTCAGCAACCGAAACTAACTTTCGCTGTGCGCACTGGAGTAATAATTGCAGTCGCGGTAATTGCAGCATTTATTATTGGTCTCTTTTTAGCCGGAACGCTTGATTTCGGTCAGCGTAATAATGTCCAAGCACAAAATCCGATTTCAGGCGCAGAAAGTAAAATGCCCCTGATAACTCCAGAAGGCACGAGTCCTTTTGTTCAAGTTGCCGAAGCGGTCATCCCTGCAGTGGTGAATATTTCAGCAGAAAAAACCGTTAAGATTCGAACCCCAGACTTTCAATGGCCATTTGAAGATTTCTTTAAAGACTTTTTCAAAGATTTCGGTATGCCGGAATCGAAACCGCGCGAATATAAGACCCAAACTTTAGGTTCCGGGGTGATAATTAATTCTGAGGGCTATATTCTCACAAATAACCATGTTGTGGCTGGTTTTGACAATATTATTGTGAAACTTGCGGATAAGACCGAATTTAAAGGTAAGAAAGTCAAGATAATTGGTCGTGACCCGAAAACGGATATCGCGGTGCTTAAAATTGAAGGCAACGGTAAATTACCATATGCCAAGTTAGGTAATTCGGATAATATCCGAGTCGGCGATTGGGCAATTGCCATTGGTAATCCGTTTGGTTTGGATGGCACGGTCACAGTCGGTGTGATTAGTGCTAAAGGTAGAAGTAATATTCCGTTACCTGAAGGACCAACTTATCAAGACTTTATCCAAACCGATGCTTCAATTAACCCGGGAAATTCAGGTGGTCCTTTGGTGAATATTAAAGGTGAGGTTATCGGTATTAATACGGCGATTCGCTCGCCAGTAGGTGCTAATGTTGGTATTGGATTTGCGACGCCAATTAATCTGGCAAAAGAGATTGCGGACCAACTCATTGCTAAAGGTAAAATTGTTCGAGGTTATTTAGGGGTTCGACCGCAAGAAATTACCCAAGAAATCAAAGAAGCAATGGGACTGAAAAGCACTGAAGGCGTTTTAATCGGCGAAGTGGTGGAAAAGACGGCTGCGGACAAGGCTGGCTTAAAAGAAGGTGATGTCATCGTTAAATTCGATGGTAAAAAAGTAACTAATGTCGAACAATTCCGCCGAATGGTTGCGGAAACTAAACCAGGTAAAGAAGTTGAGATTGAGGTAATTCGGGATGGTAAATCGATAACCTTGACCGCAAAATTACAAGAAATGCCTGACGAAATTTCAGGCACACCTCAAGAAACTCCGGAAGCAGAGGAGACTGAAGTTAAATCCTGGCTCGGTATGAAAGTGAGAATGCCAACCGAAACCGAAAAAGAGAATGCAAAAGTTAAAAGTGGTGTTGTGGTTGATGAGGTGGAAGGAGGAAGCATTGCTGACCAAGCTGGCATTAGAGAAGGTGATATAATTCTGAAAATAGATAGATACGAGATTGCGAATACTAAAGACTTTTCCCAAGCCGTGCGAAAACTTAGAGATAGTAAAAAGCCAATTCTTTTCCGATTAAAAAGAGGAACGGTTTCGGTCTTTATTGCGGTGACTCCAGAATGAAGTAAATGTCAATTACTGAGATAAAAACACCAAAATTTTTGCTTACATAACTTGAAACTATTCTTAATCTCGACACTATTCATCGCATCAGGGCTTAGCCAGCCGAATATCTATCTCTTGAAATTTTCCGGTCCAATTGGGCCGGTCAGCGCTGATTATATTATTGACGGCATTAATGAGGGTGAAGATAAAGGTGCGATAGCAGTGATAATAAAACTGGATACACCAGGCGGACTTGATGAATCGATGCGGGAGATTGTTCAGCGATTTTTTCAAGCCCAACTACCGATTATCGTTTATGTTGCGCCGGCTGGAGCCCGCGCCGCATCTGCCGGGGTCTTTATCACGATGTCCGCGGATGTCGCGGTAATGGCTGATGGCACTAATATTGGTGCAGCCCACCCGGTCTCGGTCGGCGGTGGCGAAGTTGCATCAGAAATGAAAGAAAAGATTACGAATGATGCGGTAAGTTATCTGGTGGCAATCGCAGAAAAGAGAAACCGCAATAAAAGATGGGCTGAAGAAGCGGTCCGAAAGTCAAGTTCTCTTAGCGCACGGGAAGCATTAAAATTAGGCGTAATTGATTTTATTGCTAATTCCGACCAAGAGTTAATTACAAAATTAGATTCAGTATTTTCGGCCAGAGGTGTTCGCCATCAGATGCCAGTTACTTCCGCCCGGATAATTAATTATAATCTAAGTCCCTGGCAAAGATTTCTGCTTTTCTTGACAAATCCGAGTGTTGCTTATATTCTTTTAATGCTGGGCGTTTATGGACTATTTTTTGAATTGCAATCTCCGGGCACAATCTTTCCAGGAGCAATTGGCGCACTCTGTTTAATCTTGGCATTCTATTCATTCCGCTTATTACCCACTAATTATGCCGGCTTAGCCCTTATTGGGATTGCAATCTTATTTTTTATTTTGGAGGTGTATATTACATCATATGGACTATTATCCCTCGGTGGAATTGTTTCTTTAATTGTCGGGTCGTTATTGCTCTTTCAATCATCAGCACCCTATTTTCGTTTGAGTCTTTCCTTGATAATTGCCGTAGTCGTTTTGACTTTAATATTTTTTGGTTTTATTATCGGTTTTGCCATCAGGGCGCATAAGAAGAAGGTTACTACAGGCAAAGAAGGTTTGGTAGATGAAATCGGAAGCGCAACTACGGATTTGAACTTAGAAGGCACGGTCAAGGTGCGGGGCGAGTTGTGGAATGCCGAATCAATTGATGGCAAGATTAACCAAGGAGAAAAAGTCAAAATCGTAAAGGTTGATGGCATGACCTTGAAAGTTAAAAGACTCGCTGAAGACCCAATACCGCAAAATCGCGAAAAACAAACCGCGAACAGTCAGTTCGATTCGAATCGGCACGGAAAATAAAGAAATCTCAAATGTAAAAGGACACAGATAATGATTCTGTTAGATGGCAAGAGGGTTGCTTCAGAAATTAGAACGGCACTTAAAGATGAGATTATAAGATTAAAACAAAAGAATATTGTGCCCTGCTTAGGTGTAATCTTGGTTGGTGAATTTCCACCGTCAGTAATTTATGTGAGAAATAAAGAGTCTGCCTGTCAAGAAGTCGGCATCAACACGAAAACCTTAAGATTGGATGAAAAAGTTTCAGAATCTGAACTGTTATCAATAATTGCCGAATGGAATCAAAATCAATCAATTAACGGTATTTTAGTGCAACTACCTTTACCCAATCATATTGATACCCAAAAAGTCTTAGATGCGATTAAACCAGAAAAAGATGTCGACGGTCTCTGTTCTTATAATTTAGCCAGTTTAATTGCGAATCGTGAACCTTATTTTTATCCTTGCACGCCGTTAGGAATTATCACCTTACTTCGAAAATATAACATACCAATTGAAGGCAGACATTGTGTGATTATTGGTCGCGGGGAGTTAGTTGGTAAGCCTTTGGCAAATATGCTTTTGCAAAAATCTTGTAATGCAACGGTGACAGTTTGTCATACCAAAACATCTGACATTATAAATTTTACCCGGCAGGCAGAAATTTTAGTTGTCGCAATTGGTAGACCGCAGTTTGTTAAAAGAGAGATGGTGAAAGAAGGTGCGGTCGTAATAGATGTAGGTGTTAATCGGATTCAAATACAAAGTGTCGAAGGCAAAAAGCCGAACGCAAACAGCAAAATCGTCGGCGATGTCGCTTTTGATGAGGTTAAAGAGATTGTCTCAGCAATCACACCGGTTCCGGGTGGTGTTGGTCCAATGACCGTAGCAATGCTTTTAGTTAATACGGTTTCGGCAAGCAAAAGGCAGATGCAGACTGGATAGGAGAAATCTGAAATGCAAAAGACAGAATTTACGCTGACCGCAGCCAAAAGGCAAATGCGAACAGGATAGAGAAATCTGCAATGCCAAAAATAGGTTTGAACCAGACGGACCCGAAATTTAGCCGTTTCGGCCGGGCAAGCCCGATTCGGGCAAGCGAAGGGCGAAGGGCGAATCGCGATAAGCAGGTAGGGCTATCTTTATTTGACTACTATCAAAAGATAATTGACGATGAATTGAAATCAATTTTTAAGCATAATCTGCCAAAAAAGCAATTACCCAAAGTTCTTTATGATGCAATGTATTATTCGGTCTTTTCGGGTGGAAAGAGAATTCGACCAATACTCTGTTGTTTGACCTATTTGACACTGGCAGAAAATCAAAAATCAAAAACCAAAAACCAAAAACTAAAAACTAAAATATTAGAGACAATTTTGCCGTTTGCTTGTGGTGTGGAGTTACTTCATACTTTTTCTTTAATTCAAGATGATTTGCCGAGTATGGATAATGATGACTTTCGCCGAGGTAAACCAAGTTTACATAAAGTTTTTGGTGAAGCAATTGCGATTTTAGCATCAGATGCCCTCTTTGCTTTAGCCTTTGAGTTATTTGCGAAAGCATTAGTTGCTGATAAAACTAAAGTCTCAGCGATTACGGAATTATCTCGGGTTTGTGGTGTCCAAGGATTAGTTGCCGGACAAGTTGAGGATATTTTGACGCAGACCCAAGAAAAGTCCTTAAAAGAGCAAGAAAAAATTAACCGATTAAAAACTGCCGAACTGTTTGCTGGCGCGATGAAAATTGGTGCAATTGTTGCCCAAGCATCAGTGAAAGATATTGACATTGTTGAGCATACCGGAAGACAATTGGGATTATTATTTCAAACTGTGGATGACCTTCAGGATGAAGTTCCAAGTTCCAAGTGCAAAAGTTATAAGTTAATAGCAGAAAAGTATGCGACCGCAGTAAAAAAACATGTTTGTCAATTAATTGCAAACACACAAATCGCACCAGACCGATTTCACTGGCTCTTTGATTTTACGGACTGGCTATTGAGTTCTGTAAATCAAAAAATAAAGACTAAAAGTTAAACATTAAAATGGAAAATGCAATATTTATTTTGGTGTCTGGTCTTAATTTTGGGTCTTTGTATTTAATTTTTAATTTAAGATGATGAATATCACGCCTCAGATAATTCGCACTTATAATTTATCGCAACTAACGCAACTCTGCCAAAAGATTCGAGAAAAGATTATTCATACCACTTTAATCCGCGGAGGACATCTTGCTCCAAGTCTGGGAGTTGTGGAATTGACCGTTGCCCTGCATTATGTTTTTGATACACCCAATGATAAAATTATCTGGGATGTTGGTCATCAAGCGTATGCCCATAAACTTTGCACGGGTCGTTGGGAACAATTTGACTCTTTGAGAACTTTTGGTGGCATTGCCGGGTTTCCCCGAACTTCAGAAAGTGAGTATGATGTTTTCAATTCCGGACATTCGGGCAATTCCATCTCAGTGGCATTAGGGCTTGCTACTGCTAATCGATTACAAGGAAAAAAGCAAAAAGTGCTTGCAGTGATTGGTGATGGCTCAATTGTTACTGGAATGGCATTTGAAGCCTTGAATAATGCTGGTGCCAGCAAAGAAGACCTTATTGTCGTTTTGAATGATAATGAATTTTCCATTGGTCGGACTACCGGTGCAATGGCAAAATATCTTAATCGCATAATTACCGGTAGAATCTATAATCGACTCAAAGCCGATACTTGGAATTTACTTGGGCTCTTACCTAAAGGACTTAGTGGCAAAGCCCGAATTGCGGCACGCAAACTTGAAGGCGGATTGAAAAACCTAATTGCACCGTCAATTATTTTTGAAGAGTTAGGGTTTCGTTATCTCGGTCCATTTGATGGTCATAACTTACCATTATTGATTGAGCATTTTCAAAAAATAAAGTTAATGAAAGGTCCACTCTTAGTGCATATTATAACTAAAAAAGGTAAAGGCTATGAGCCTGCGGAAAAAGAGCCGGAAAAATATCACGGCATTGCACCACAAAGCATCGTAAATACTGAAGAGCGAAGAACGAAAAACGACAGGTCGGAAACAGCCGAAAAAAAGGCAGGCGCAATGGGCATAACAAGTAGCGAGGTTTTTGGTAAGACACTTTGTCGCTTGGCAAAAGATAACAAAAAGATAATCGCAATCTCTGCGGGCATGTGCTTGGGCACAGGTCTTAGTGAATTCAAGAAGACTTTTCCTGACCGATTCTTTGATGTCGGCATTAGTGAGCAACATGCCGTAACCTTTGCCAGTGGTTTAGCCCTTGCCGGCTTAAGACCTGTGGTCGCAATCTATTCGACCTTTCTGTGTCGTGCTTATGACCAGATTATCCAAGACATCTGCTTACAAAATTTACCGGTAATATTTGCTATTGACCGGGCCGGACTTGTCGGTGAAGATGGTGAGACCCATCACGGAATGTTTGATTTGTCATATTTACGAACAATTCCGAATCTGGTGGTAATGGCGCCATCAGACACTACGGAACTTAGTTTAATGCTGGAGTTTGCCTTAAATCAGAATTTGCCTATTGCTATCCGATATCCCAAGAATTCTGTAGGTCAAAAGATATTGCCTAATAATAGAACTCCGATGGAACTCGGTAGAGCCGAAATTATCTATATGCAAAAAGCAAAGAACGAAAAGCGGTCGCCGGATTGGGAATTGCGGCATGCGAAATGCGAAATACAAAGAGAGCCGGGACAAATTGCCATTTTTGCCATTGGTTCAATGGTAGTCAATGCTTATCAGGCAATTCAGATGTTAGATAACGAAAACCCTCAACTCGTCAGTAAAAGCAATATTGTTTTAGTCAATATGCGATTTGTTAAACCCTTAGACCAAGAACTTATTTGGAAACTATGTCAGGAAAGCGATGCGATTATTACTGTGGAAGAGAATACACTTAACGGTGGATTTGGTTCAGCAGTATTAGAACTGATAGCTGCCAAGCCAATCTCAGCAAACGAAAAGCAGAAGTTATGCTTTATGTGTGGTCTGCCAGAAAAGATTACAGATACCCGATTGCAAAATGAAGATAAGGACAATACAGCAGACCAAACCGCAGAAACCAGAAAAGAGAAGTTATGCTTTATGTTCGGTCTGCCAGATAAATTCATCACTCACGGCACGCGCGAAGAACTACTTGACTTATACGGACTCTCTATAGTAAAATTAAAAGAAAAATTCAAAGCGATAATTGAACAGATTAGTGTCTGAT